>NZ_JAAHIE010000461.1:0-5909 GCF_010671945.1 Moorena sp. SIO4E2 | reverse complement strand
TTGTTACTAATCAACTCTGGCTACTAATCACAGTAGTAGTAATCTTTTTACCCTACTATCAAGTTGCTCGCCAAGAAGAAGCGAAATTTTTAGCTAGTAGTTTTGCGGCTGACTATAAAGTGTATAAGGAAAACACAGGAATGTTTTTACCTAAGTTATGGCCTCAATCACAAGGTTAAAAGTTTACATATGACCATCCCACACTATAACGATCTCGGCGGTGCGATTCGTGGGGTCTGCCATGCTTGGTGTGAAGAGCAAGGCTATAGCAATCCCTTTTGTCGCAATGGGGAGTGGTGGGCGTATCCCCCTAATGGCGTCATGCCTATCCAAATCAAAACAGTGATGGGAAAAAGTTGCCAGCGCCCAGTTCGACTAGGGCGATTGATTCTGTTTCTCTATCCCGATGGATCCTTAGCTCCTGAGCCTGAGTTAGCTGTGGATTTAACCAGGGCTATTTCATTCTAAAAATGCGCTCTTTGTGTGTGAGCGTCCAAATTGGCAGTATCGCTGTGCTTGAGCCATATTGGAGAAGCCATTGGAGCGATAGATATTCAGCGCAAAATTACGAGCAACGGCAAAGATTTGAGGTAACTGATGCATGCGAATACGTGAAGCATCTTCACCCTGAGTAACCAAATCGCACATAATGAACCTTGTTCTCTACACCCCAATATCCTCGAATGCGCTGGGCAAAGGACTCAGCAGACAAGGGCGTAAGAAGCAACATAGTAGCGTGTTTCCTTTTCCAGACGGTGTTGCCCCCCCTTTTTGAATTGTCGAACACTAAGGGTTCGAATCAGAGTCTTTAGCCCTGGCCAGGGCTGGATGTTGTCGAGTTGGTTGCAGATGCGTGCCGACCCGTTTCTCGATCCGACCATGTCCTTTATTGATGTCAGTATGACTGTGTTCGGCTACAAAGTAAGCTTTGACGCTTTTGAATAGATTGCCCTGATTGCCTTTAATCGCCCCCAGGTAGTGATTCTCAGCTCTCTTTGATCAACTGAGCCGTTTTTTTGAGTGCTAATCGCATCAAAGGCGAAAACCACACCCTTAACAGCCAGTTGCGTAATAAATTCTGGTAAGGCTTTGACGCACGTTCGTTTTGCTATCCACTTGATAAGGCTCAAGAATCAAACCCCGCTCGACCAGGTAAGCACTGACTAACATAATTGCGCTTGTGAGGGGGAGAATCAGGATTGTCCCTTTCTAGTTGGTATGAGCCCCGTAAGACAAAGCCCATCGACAGCTAAGGTTTCCCCGCGCCTTGGGTTCAATGCCAAAGAACCGAGCCAGGGCCGCAGAATACTGCTGATAATCCTTTGGTTTTTAGGACACGACGAATCGTGCTGTAGGAAGGAATTCGCCGCTTTGGGGGTAGAAAACGTTCAATAAGTTCCTCCCGATAGCTGTTGAGCCAATCGCCAATCGCTCTTAACCCTCGGTTACCAGCCGCTATAGCCTGAAGTTACAGAGCTAGACATAGAGCGACTTTATGCCGTTTACCTGAGACCTTGCGCACATCTGGGATATCAGAAAAGGCTTCTAAAATCTCGATCGGCTCTGGGGTTGACTCCTCTTGGGACAGGCTAGGCAGTAAAACAGCAGGGGCAGATTGGGGGGGCTGACCCATGGTCACTAATCAAACTCTCGGTTAACTTGTAAGCCTAGCATTTCTTGGCTTTCATGAGAATGAAATAGCCCTGGTCTCTGATGGAAAGGGCTTGAGCTATTTTTCGGTTTTTTTTTGTTGGATCGAGAATTTAGTGAGAGTCGTTGAACTGAATATGTGAATACATTCTGACGGTATGACAACTCCGTCATTGTATAATAGGTTCGCTAAAAACATGATTCTGTCGTTAGAAATTTTTTTCGCCTCAGATCAAAATTAGCAAATGGTTGGTAAGTTTTTTTTATGTATGTTAACAAAGCAAGAAATATCAACAATATCCAAGCGCTATGATGAGCGACTAGAGCTTGAGGGAGATTGGGCTAAGGTAGGTTACGTAAGCAATAAATCTCAACTTTTGCGGTTTCAAGTCCTATCAAAGATCGCTCAATTAGTTGGAAAGCCATTCCATCAAGCTTCTGTTCTCGACGTAGGGATGGGGTTAGGCGGATTTTACCAATACCTTTTGGAACAAGGTCAGGTTCCCAGGCATTATAGCGGTGTAGATATCCTTACGAAGATGGTAAATCTAGCGCAACAAAAGTTTCCTCCAGAGCAATTTCCGTGTGTGACGTTTGAGAAGGCGAATATATTGTGCCACAATTTGAGACCAGCCAACTATGTAATCTGTTCGGGAGCTTTGACCCCACGAGTAACAAACAATAAAAAATACTTTATCTCAATGATCGGACGCATGATTGAACTTGCCACTTTCGGTGTTGCCTGTAATTTTCTGACGATCCGTTGCACGAAACCAAAGCCAGAGCTATTTTATTACGACCTAAAGATAATTAAGCAGTGGGTTGGGGAAACTATCAGTGCAAACCATCAAGTTTACTTTCATGATAACTACCATCCATTCGACGTCACAATGTTTGTTATCAAAAAAATCACAGGATAAAGTTACTCATTGCGGAAAGGAAATATCTTGGACAAAGATGAAGAGCTATGAGCAAACAGTACAGAACTGCTCCACCTGGATTTACCGAGAAAAACTGGCGAACCTTCATGGATAAGGGTATTATTATCATCGAGAATGCCCTCAGCGATGATGAAGTGGATATGTATAAGATGGTCATGGATAGTGTTGCCCATTGTCATCCCACCTACCAAGAGGGAAAGACATTCTGGATGGAAAACTTTGTCGAAAGCGATCCCATGCTTGCAGATCTGATTGACCATCAACGGCACGTTGGATTTGTATATGATATCTACGGGGAACAGCTCAAATTGCAGCTAACAGAAATGTTCATGCGTACACCTGGAGATTGGCACAACAAGTGGCATTTTGATGGAGCTCGTGTAGTACCAAAGACCGTCTTTTCGCCAATTTTACCATTGCAGACCAAGGTCAGCTATTGGCTAACAGACCTCCCTCATCCCCAAATGGGGAACTTTGTCTACATACCAGGTAGTCATCGCTGGCAGTACCTAGATGCTTATCATACTAATGAGAGTGTACCAGGCGAACAGATTCTCTGTGTTAAAAAGGGTACTATGACAATCCATACTGGTGCGCTCTGGCATCGTGTAGAGCCTAACCTAAGTGAAACGACCCGCTACAATCTTTTCCTCTGCTATTCCCCGTCATGGATCGCTTCAGGTGATCGGCTTACTTCCGATCCGGAATGGCTGAAGATACTGAACCGGGAACAGCGAATTATTATGCGTAGCTACATCTATGGCTATGACCATGAGAGACCACCTGCTGACGACTACCCGCTCTTCTTAGATCGAGAATCAGGGCTTGACCACGATCCTGGTATGTACATGGACTACGTAGACCAGTGTCGCCGCAAACGTAAAACCTTTCATGAAAAGTTAATTGATACTTCCAAGGAATAAATTATCCTATCTCCTGAAGCAAATATCTTGTAAACAAAGAGTCATGTTTGCTCTCCAGCCTACTCTTGGAGATTATCCTGTCTATTCCACAGAACCCTTTCGGCATTTTTAATTTGGAAGTCCTTTTGCGAAAAACAATAACATGAATTTAGGTAGTACTCTATTCTCAAAAAGTATAGATTGCGCTACATTGGTGAAAGCCTATCTGAGCGTGTGTCAAAAAATGTCTCACAATGACGTTCTCGCAATGCCTTAGAGAATTATGAACTTTCAGTAGGTCGAATAACATCCACGTGAGGATAGTTGAGTATTTTCTGATCTACCGTCACCACAGGGCAATCGCATCCTCTTGCCGTTGCCACGATTATTCTATCTGCCGGATCTTTGTGGAACTCACCTGGTAGCGATTGAGCATCAACGGCGATCGCCGGAGTTATAGATATAAGAATAACCCCTTCTTGTGCCAGCGCGATTTCAAACCATTCTCGAATAGGTACGGGAAGAACTATCCTTCCAGCCTGATTGACTGACAAAAGTTATTCCGGAGCATATTTGTACGTCAGTACTTTGAACTAATGCCTATAAGTTCGTTTTTCGTGTTGTTTGCGCGATGCCATAACTGGGTCAGGATCACGGTGGTCGGTGAAACTGACGTGACGAATCAGTCGCCATCCGTTTAACAGAGCAGTTTTGACCCAATCCCAGCCGATGCGGAAATAGCTGTTGCCACGTGCGCCAATGGGTGTCAACCCACCGTCGTTTTCCCGTTTCCACAACCAATGTGCCTTGGGCTGTGACATAAAGTGTGGCCCTGGCCTTGATGAACCACAGTCAAGGGCAGGGCACATACACACCGAATCTCAGATTTCTGGATGTTCCAGCCGTTGGACTGGTCGTCCTTAAAAGCCTCCTCAATATCGAATCTCAATCCGTATTCACAGAATGAAAGTAAGGTGGTCGGTTCATTACTGACGATCGCCCATTATCACCATTGATATTGTTGCGCCCAAATGCAAAGTGAACCGAGCCATACCATTGGTCAAAATGCAATCCCACGTTGTGAAAACACAGCGCTTCGCCCCGTAGAGCGTGAAACTGTTTAAGTTGACACCAACCAATGCCCTAGCGCCAAAACAAGCGCATCCTTTTTCAAACGGATACGATAATGCCAATGCCATTGCTGAGAACGGGCTTTGATCAAATCCTTATGGACAAACCCGATTAGCAGCCAATAAGACAATTTTCACGTCTTTGGGTAGGCACCGAGCTGCTAGGTCCAACACATCTCGGTAGTCGCGTGTGGGAAACCATAGCACTGCTGTGGTGAAGCATAGCCCACGCCACTGGCAGGGCACGACCCCGATAAACCACTGCCACAAGGGAGCTGACAATATTCATCCGGTGAACAACGACGTATCCAAGCTCAAGTAAAGACACTCCTGTTGCCAGTGGACCAAGGCCGCTTGGATCAAGGGTTTATACAGTCGATGTACATTGATACGAGGGTTATTGAGCCATCGACGGACCCGTCTGTGCTTACTGTGAGCATACTGTCGGAGGCAGGGTAGATAGGAAATCAGCGCGGGTCAGATTAACTTCACCACTATGGATCTTGGCTACCACCATCCATAGACAGACCGTTAGATGGGCTTTGTGTGCCCAGGGACTGGGAAGACCGGTGCCAGGTATTCAGGGCATTGTAGAGGCGGGAGTTTTTTTCGAGTGCGTTCCTATGGTTTTGAGTGGCATCGCGCATCGCACGAACGCTGGCTCCCACTCAGCTTTTTTTAATCCCTCAAACATCCATCTGACAAACAGTTTGACAAAACAGTCACCGCCTTTTGTCAGTCAGTCAGCGCAAACGCAAGCATCAGTTACCTCAAATCTTTGCAGTTGCTCGTAATTTTGCGCTGAATATCTATCGCTCCAATGGCTTCTCCAATATGGCTCAAGCACAGCGATACTGCCAATTTGGACGCTCACACACAAAGAGCGCATTTTTAGAATGAAATAGCCCTGGGATTTAACAATCTTAAAATAGAGTGTCCTACTCCCGACTCCCGATTCCCTACTCCCTATTCCCTTCTCTTCAAAATGGCCACAACCGTTGCAGCAACCGCCAAATTTTAACCACTAGCTCTTCTATCCAAAGTATGCTGATGTCTAACCACTCCAGCACTCGTTCTAAAGGATGTTTAACATATCCTTCTGGAGTTGCTTTAGTGTCAATGCAGTCTTGATTTGGCTCTAGATCACTATGGTTTCTATAGTTAGCGATCGCACTATTTTCTTCTCCCTTAGATCCGTTAACCTTGGTGCTACCAGAGTTAACAACTGCTAGCGGTTGATCTTGAGATTCTTTGGGAGTAGTTTTTCCTAAATTATCCTGAATTTG
>NZ_JAAHIE010000460.1:4204-5922 GCF_010671945.1 Moorena sp. SIO4E2 | reverse complement strand
TTGTGCCTGTTGCCTGTTGCCTGTTGTCTGTTGCCTGTTGCCTGTTGCCTGTTGTCTGTTGCCTGTTGCCTGTTGCCTGTTGCCTGTTGCCTGTTGCCTGTTGCCTGTTGCCTGTTGCCTCTTGCCTATTATCTGTTGCCTGTTCTCTGTTCCCTGTTCCATAAAACCCAGGACTCTGTACCTCACCAAATTAAAAAATGTCATAGTACCCTTAAGGGTACTGCCGACCTAGGAATACTTTTTAGATATTAGAAAAGGGTTCAAGGTCAGTGAGATTTATTCACCTGATTTCCATCCCTAAGTACCTAATTGAAGTAAAGAGTAAACCAGAGTCATGAGTAAGCTAAAAAAGAGGATCTTGATCGTTTTAAGTTCTTTGATTCTTGCAGCAATAACCATGTTGTCAGCCCAGCCTGCCTTTGCCGCTAATGGGTGTCGTGGAAGTGACTGCATCCAATATGAACTTCGCACTCAAGCTACTTGTACATTGCAAGGATCTGACCAGTCTGGTCTACCTCCAACTGGAAAAAGTCCTGGATGGTATAAAGGACTAAATACAGAGATCGACCATCAAATTTTGGGCGGTGGGTGATGTTGTTGCCTATAAAATTCGTTGGTTAAATGGTTCATGGTCTGGCTGGTATGTCACAGGAGTTAATGATATCGATTGGAAGTTTAACACTGGTACTAATGACATGCGTCGTGTTTGGGGCTATTTTTCTGACCACCAACATCAATACATTTTGTGCAAATAACTGGTGCAAATAACCCTGATGTCTAAGAGATTTATTGATAGACAATAAGACTATCAAGACATTTATAGGTGTCTTCCACAGAGGAAGACATCTTCCTCTTTTATGGGATGCCAGGATTACGTCTGGAGGGTGAATCGCAATGCATGGAATTAGGCAAAAATTATAATAACATCTTCAAATTCCCGACAATCCCACCGATTAATCCATCCGTTACCGATCCGTTGCCGATGTTGCCTGATGTGAGATAACCTATGCCTTGGTTCCATTTAAGACAATCATGTTCACTAAGCTCCTTAGCATTTTCCAGAAAGCCCTATCACTGACAGGATTACTCCTACTCCTGTCCTTCTCAACCTGGTCACTCCCAGCCACAGCAGCCCCCAACATTACTCCTCAACTAGAACAACAAATACTCGACGTCATCCGCAAGCACCCAGAAGTAATCCTAGAATCGGTCCAGAGATACCAGCAGCAACTGGAACGGGAAAGCCAGCAGCGACAGCAAGCAATCTTGCAGGGCTTCAAAACCAATCCCCAAGCCTTCATTGGTTCCTCCCCCACCACTGGCTCCACTGAAGATAAAATTGTGCTAGTAGAATTCTCAGACTTTCAGTGTCCCTTCTGTGCCAGAGCTCACGACACTGTCAAGCAGTTTATAGCAAACCATGGGGATGAAGTAACCTTAGTTTACAAACACTTCCCCCTTACCAGCATTCATTCCCAAGCCCTGCCAGCCGCTCAAGCAGCTTGGGCCGCCACTCAACAAGGCAAATTCTGGCAGTACCATGATGCCCTCTTCGCCAATCAAAAGCAATTAGGAGAAGAGTTATATCTTGCCATTGCCCAAGACCTAAATTTAGACCTAGAGGAGTTTAACCGAGATCGGAACGCAGCTGATCGTGCTATTGCAGAAGACATGCAGCTAGCAGAAATATTGGGACTGAGCGGCACACCCTTCTTTGT
>NZ_JAAHIE010000460.1:0-3846 GCF_010671945.1 Moorena sp. SIO4E2 | reverse complement strand
AACCAAACTGTTTTTGCCCACCCTACAAGCTACAGTACCTCACCCTATTGAAAACCGCTATACTGAATGAAGTAAACAAGGCGTTAAAATCTATGGCAAGGAATACTAAAAGTCATTTTGCTCCCTACTTAAAATATAGAGGTAAAACTGTTGAAGAACAAATTAAACTCAATCAACCTGCTCTGGCATGGCTAAGAAAACGCCTCGAAGAGGAAATCACTCAATGAAGAAGCTAAAATCAGACAGGAGGATTTAGAGAAATTTAAACAAATTCTTGATAGTTTTCGTCCAGAAGGCTCTAAGCTATATAGCTAAGAATGATTGTTTTTGTCGATACAGGGGTTTTAGGGTTATTATCTTCTCCCAATGACAAATAAGAAGCACAACAATGTCAGCAATGGCTTTACTCTCTTTTAGCTAGAGGGGTTTATGTACTGAGTTCTGATTTGTGTGATTATGAAGTTACTCGAAGATGGCAAGATATTAGATTTTGAATTGAGGGATGCGAACGCACTCTATATTTCCTGAACTTTATTTCAGCGCAATTATTCCCCATGGAACAGGCATCAACTGAATCCTAATACCTGTTCGCCCCACACCCAGTAAAGCTAATAATAATTCCTCTATCCTTGATTAACTCTTATCTCTTGCCTCTTGCCTTTTGCCTTTTGCCTTTTGCCTCTTATCTGTTCCCTACTCCCTACTCCCTACTCCCTACTCCCTTTCCTTTACTTCCACCATCCGCTAACATCTTCAACCGCTGCCACCGTTTCTCTTAGGGCTTCAACACCCCCAAGGTGGATAATTAAAGGAGCTAATTGATAAAGATGGTTAAGAAAATCGGGACGGCTTAGACTAGCTAAACAATCAAGAATTTGTTGCCAACCATAAAAATCAACCAACGAAGGATTTAATTTCTTAAGCAAGTTTTCTAAGAAAGAGGTTCGGGAAAATCCATGCACGGTTCTAACCACATTTAAGGCTTCTGGTAACAACACTTCCGGTAAGTAGGGTTCTAAGACCCCCAAGGCATTACTGGCTCTGGCGCAATCTAAGGCTTGGCCTAAGAACACTGGCGGTAAGTGGGGGGCTAAGTCAATTAAGAGATCAACTCGTTCGTAGTCATGCTCGGCTCTGACACAATCTAAGACTTCTGGTAACACTTCTGGAAAATCGGGGGCTAAGCGGATTAAGGCATAGGCTCGGGAGGATGGATTCCGAATGGCTCTGATCTCATCTAATGCTTCTGGTAATAGTTCCGGTAAGTGGGGAGCTAAGGTGATTAAGGCATTGGCTCGGAAGGATGGATTCCGAATGGCTCTGGCGGAATCTAAGGCTTGTGGTAATAGTTCCGGTAAGTGAGGGACTAAGGCTCCCGAGGCTAAAGCTCGGCAGTATTCATCCCCAAGGGCTCTAGCACAATCTAAGGCTTGCTGTAACAACACATCCGGTAAGTGGGGGGCTAAGGCGATTAAGGTATTGGCTCGGTAGTATTCATCCCCAATTTCTTGAGCGTCATCTAAAACTTGCTGTAACAACACATCGGGTAAGTGAGGAGCTAAGCCGATTAAGACATCGACTCGGAGGGATTGATAATCAAAGGTTCTGGTGTAATCTAAAACTTGCTGTAACAACACATTTGGTAAGTGGGGAGCTAACCTGATTAAGGTCTTGACTTGGAAGGATTTATCCGGAATGGCTTTGGTAGCATCTAAGGCTTCTGGTAACACTTCCGGGAAGCGGGAGGCTAAGGCAATTAAGACATTGACTGGTGGGTTGTATCTGGGAAGAGCTCTAGTAATTTCTAAGGCTTCGGGTAACAACACTTGAGGTAAGTGGGGCGCTAAGGCTCTTAAGGTCTGGACTCGGTGGTATTCATTCCGAATAGCTCTGGTAATTTCTAAGGCTTGGGGTAACAACACTTGAGGTAAGTGGGGGGCTAAGGCTCTTAAGGTCTGGGCTCGTTGCTTTTCATCCCGAATGGTTCTGGTAACCTCTATGGCCTGGGTTCGGAAAGATTTAGACATTTCCGGTAAGTGGGGAGCTAAGGTGATTGAGGCATGGGCTCGCTGGTCTTGATCCGGAATGTTTCTGGCGAAATCTAAGGCTTCTGGTAACAATTCGGGGAAGTGGAGGGCTAAGCCGATTAAGGCATAGCGTTCCAAGTATTCATGCCCAATCCCTGGGACGTAATCTAAGACTTCTTGGTCTAAGAACACTTCCGGTAAGTCAAAGACAAAGAGGATTAAAGCCTCAGCTCGGTCTTCTTGATCCCCAAGGCCTCTGGCGTAATCTAAGGCTTGGTGTAACAACACTTCCGGTAAATGAGAGGCTAACTCCTTTAAGGCCTCCTCTCGGTCTCCTTTATCCTGAATAGCTTTGGCAGCATCTAAGGCTTCTGGTAACACTTCCGGGAAGTGGACAGTTAAGGCAATTAAGGCATCGGCTCGCCAGTATTCATCCCGAACCCCCTTGGCAACCTCTAAGGCTTGAGGTAACAACACTTGAGGTAAGTAGGGGGCTAAGTTCTTTAAGGCTTTTGCTCGTCGCTCGTGTCGCTCCTCTATATTGCTATATTTTAATTGAAAGAGATAGATTCGCTTGTCTGTACCCTCTAAGCTATCGGCGTGGTCATATTCATGGCCAAGGGCTCTGGCACCATCTAAGGCTTCTGGTAACACTTGTGGGAAGTGGACAGCTAAGACTCCTAAGGCATCGACTCGGTCTGCTTCATCCGGAATGGCTCTGGCGAAATCTAAGGCTTCGGGTAACACTTCCGGGAACTCGACAACTAAGGCTCCTAAGTCATCGACTCGGTATTTTTCATCCCAAAAGGAATTGACTAAGGAATTGACTCGGTATGTTTCATTCCAAAGAGCTCTGACGGAATCTAAGGCTTCTGGTAATACTTCCGGCAAGTAGGCGGCTAAGGCTCTTAAGGCTCTTGTTCGCTGGTTTCCATCAGAAATGGCTTTGGCGCAATCTAAGGCTTCTGGTAATACTTCCGGGAAGTAGGGGGCTAAGTCGATTAAGGCATGGGCTCGGTTGGATTCATGCCTAATCTCTCTTACACAATCTAAGGCTTCGGTTAACACTTGAGGTAAGTGGGGGGCTAACCCGATTAAGGCTTGTGCTCGGTCTTCTTCATCCCCAATCTCTCTTGCCAAATCTAAGGCTTGAGGTAACAACACATCGGGTAAGTGGGGGGCTAAGCCGATTAAGACATTGACTCGGTTGAATTCAGCCTTAGTCTCTCTTGCCAAATCTAAGGCTTGAGGTAACAACACATCGGGTAAGTGGGGGGCTAACCCGATTAAGACATTGACTCGGTTGAATTCAGCCTTAGTCTCTCTGGCACAATCTAAGGCTTGGGGTAACAACCCTTGAGGTAAGTGGGGAGCTAAGGCGATTAAGGCGTTAGCTCGGGGATTAGGTTGCTCGCCTTTACTCGCAATGGTTCTAGCGCAATCTAAGGCTTGGGGTAACAACTCTTGAGGTAAGTGGGGAGCTAAACCGATTAAGGCTTTAGCTCGGTATCTTTGATCTCCAATCCCTCTGGCAACGTCTAAAGCTTCCGGTAATAAAGAAGGGGGAAGATACTCACTAATTGCCTTTAAACCTTCTGCTTGATTTTCAGAATCTTTGCTCTGTCGCACATAAGCTAGTGCTTGAACTGGGGTCCAGATCTTATTCTCCAGTAATGCTGCCATTAACTTTGCAGGAATATTTCCAGCCAAGCTGTTGAGGGATGTCGTAATCAGAGCATACCGACACTGTAAACTAATCGATTCTGTAGGATTTTCTGGAAAATTATCTGCTGCTATTGTCCAAGCTCTCGATACATCC
>NZ_JAAHIE010000046.1:0-26956 GCF_010671945.1 Moorena sp. SIO4E2 | reverse complement strand
ATCATCAGTGCTCGATTATCATAACTTGAATCAATAAACAAGATCCAGGTGCGATCAATTTTTTAGCTCAAATTCACTACACTGTCTGAGATAGTGTTAACTTTGAACAATTTGCCTTGGCCTACGACAATATCTGCAAATACTTATCAGAAGCATACCCATCAGAGTTTTTTCAGTGGGTATTGGGTAAACAACCTAGAGATATTCAGGTACTTAAAACCGAATTAAGTGCTGAACCAATTCAGGCTGATGCTCTGAGTGTACTCCAAAGTACTAACCAAATTCTGCACCTAGAATTTCAAACCCTACCCCCATCCGAGCCACCATTACCATTTCGGATGTTGGACTATTGG
Source organism: Moorena sp. SIO4E2 (assembly GCF_010671945.1). Classification (NCBI taxonomy): domain Bacteria; kingdom Bacillati; phylum Cyanobacteriota; class Cyanophyceae; order Coleofasciculales; family Coleofasciculaceae; genus Moorena; species Moorena sp. SIO4E2. The sequence continues at coordinate 26,603 of NZ_JAAHIE010000046.1, read as the reverse complement.
GTCAGATTACAACGTAAATACCGATGTCGGATTGAGCAGGTGGTAATTTTTTTAAAGTCTACGACCTCACAGATGGTATTCAATAACGAATTTAGGGATACTAACACCTGGCATCGTTATAGAATAATTCGTCTTTGGGAGCAAGACCCTCAACCACTGTTGGCCAATCGGGCTTTGTTACCCTTGGCAACTTTAGCTAAGAGCAATAACCCTAATCGATTGTTAGAGCAAGTGGTTGTGGAAGTGGATAGAAGCGATGCAGCGCGGTCTTGGGGGTTTCCCCCATGAGCGACTGCATCAAGACATTGAAGAAAAACCATTACGGGGAAACCTAGCGGCCTGTGTGGATGTGCTGGCTGGTTTGCGGTTTGAGAAAGATTTAGTGCGTCGATTGTTGTCAGAGTAAATTATGGAAGAATCAGTCACCTATCAAGATATTATTCAAAAGGGACGCCAGCGTGGCAAGCAGGAGGAAGCGGTATTAATTGTTATCCGTTTGCTAACTCTGAGGTTAGGTTTACTTGACCCTGTGCTCCAACAGAAGATTGAGGGATTATCCATTACTCGATTGGAGGAATTGAGTGAAGCGTTGTTGGATTTTGAGACAGCAACGGATTTAGCGGTTTGGTTGGATCAGCAGCAGTAGTGCGTTCTTTATTCTTACGGTAACTTCAAGATCTGTTGCATTTTTCCAGGGATTCCGCTATAATGTTGATATTGGTAGCGGAAGGGTCGATGCTAACTCAAGTTAATAATCTTCGTTTAGACAGGCAACAGATTTTGGCTCTCAGGCAAATGTGTCATTTGAGCAAGAATATGTTCAACGTGGGTTTATATAACGTCCGTCAGTATTTCTTCCAGGAACGCAAACATTTGCGGTATGAGAGTAATTATTATCACTCTAAAGAGAATGAAAATTACAAGTTACTACCGACGGACATTGCCCAGCAAACCTTAAAAATTGTCGATAGATCCTTTAAATCTTTTTTTGGTTTACTGAAACTAAATAAGAGTGGAGGTTATCAAGAAAAAGTAAGACTTCCGAATTACTTACCAAAGGATGGACATTTCCTCTTGGTTATCCCAGTGAGAAAGCGCGACTGGGAGAAACTCCCGGGAAAGAACTGGTTATTTACCGTTCCTATGTCTCGTCAATTTAAAAAGGAGTACGGGGTAGTTCAGTTTACTGTCCCAGAGAGGCTAAGGTCTAAGACTGTCAAAGAGATACGCATACTTCCTAAATACAAAGCCAGGTATTTTGATGTTTGTTATTGCTACGAATATCAGCCTGAGGTAAAAGTAGAAAAAACTAGTGAAATATTGGGAATTGATTTAGGACTTGATAATTTTGCTACATGTGTTAGCACCACTCAAAAGTCATTTATTATTGACGGTAAAAAGATCAAGGCTGACAATCAGTTTTACAATAAGCGTAATGCCAAACTTCAGTCTATTAAAGACTTACAAGGCATTAAGATATTGACCAATCGACAAGCTAGGTTGCTAAGAAAGCGAAATCACAAAATCAGGGATTTCACTAACAAGGCGGCTAGATATGTCGTGAATTGGTGTAGAAGAAACAAAATCAACAAGATTGTTATCGGGTACAACCCCGACCTAAAACAAAGGGTCAACATGGGCAAGCGGAACAATCAGAAGTTCACCCAGATTCCGATTTATACGTTTAAGGACAAGCTGGAAAGCCTCTGTCAGCGGTATGGGATTGAATTAGTTGAGCAAGAAGAATCTTACACCAGTAAAGCATCTAGCCTGGATAAGGATGAATTACCAGTATGGAATGCTGATAACCCAAAAAGTTACACATTCAGCGGTAAAAGAATAAAGCGTGGATTATACCGCACTAGTAAAGGTTGGTTGATCAACGCTGATTGCAACGGAGCACTAAATATAATTCGTAAACACACAAGTAAGCCCGATGATTTTATCGGAGGGTTTAGAGGTTGTTTGGCTCAACCGTTAAGGGTTTTATGCTCTTAAGAATCCCCCGCTATAATCTACGATTTAGCGGTGGGAGTGTCAAGGTCCGATTACTGATAGCAGTGGCTTAGACACCTTAAAGACTTACTTAGAGCAACTGGAAAAATTGGCATTGACTTGGAAAGAAAAGTCTCTGACTCAAGAACAAGTGCTGGCCAACTATTCCCAAATACCTGCTGCTTATAAGAATTATAAATTTCAAGGATTATACAAGGATAATCTTGAAACAGCTTATAAGCAAATTACCGTTGAACGTTGAGGGTTTCAGGGGGAAAGTTGCTGAATTATTCCAGGATAATTGAGGATATCATAATAAGGTAAGCTATCAGCTATCAGCTATCAGCTATCAGCTATCAGCTATCAGCTTATGGGTTAGGTCCTATGCGTCGAAGCCTGTGCCACACTACCTGAGGTGCTTTTGAATAAAATAAGCTGACTGCTGACTGCTGACTGCTGACTACTGACTGCTGACTACTGACTGCTGATTGCTGATTGCTGACTGCTGACTGCTGACTGCTGACTGTTAACACGATAAAAAATCCTATCATGCTATCATGACTAATCAAGAAGAAGATCCATTAAAAAGCAAGCTAGAGAAAAATTTGCAAGAGTCCCAATGGCTACAGAAATTTAAACAACTGAGTCAAGGACTAAGCCAAATTAAGACAGAAATTCCTCTAACTCAACTCTGTAAACTAGAGTGGGTTACTGCTACTGATAGCTTAATCATCCACTGTCCAAATCTAGAAGTCAGGGATGGATTGTGTAAGCTTTCATCCCAGATTGCCCAAATCACTATTGGGGCAAAATGCTTTATTATTAGATATGCTGACTATGAAGACGTTACTATTAAGCCAGTGTAATTATTCCCTATCATGCTATTAGCTATCAGTTATTAGCTATCAGTTATTAGCTATCAGTTATCAGCTATCAGTTATCAGCTATCAGCTATCAGCTTAAGTCTATCTTTCATATCTTTCGCAGCTACAGCGTAGCCTCCGTCTGCACCATCCACAAAATGTACTTGGCGTCCATGGCGCTCAAATACCAGACAGGTCATCAGTGCTCGGTCTGAAATATGCAGACCATACACTAACTTACCTTGTTTATAATTCTTTTCCAAATAGTCTGTTAATTGTTTTCGTTGTACTTCATTGCCAGCAATAACCATGCGCAAGATATCATCAAACTTTCTGTAATCCGTTGCTGCGATCGCATTTAGTTTATAGGCTCCCCAGTCTCCATCTGGTAATGTCACCTTTAACTTCATCAACAACCAGCCCAAGAGATTTTCCAAGCAGATTTTAGCAAAATAGAGCATCCTATGGCTCAGCTTATTCGACTGGGCGCACAGGCGAGTTTCAGGACTTAAGTTTTGATAACTAAACCCTAGATTTAAATAGTTTTCATCAACTGGATTTAAAACCTCTTCACTTCCATAAATAGTGTCAATTTTTTCAATAATTGCTCGATAAGTTAAATTAGCTAAATTTTGTTGATTAGACGTTGCTTTGACAATCAAGCTGATCGTTTCACCATATTTACTAGGAATGTCTTGCCAGCGACACTCTAAATTAGACAAATCAGCTTTAGCCTTATCAGTAGGGTTTTGGTAAAGGTAGAATTGACTCGTATTTGAATGTTTAATCAATTCAGTAGCATAAGTCAAACCATCTCCAGTAAATATAGCCTGATAATAGTTTTCAGATACCTTGAGCTTCGCTAATTTAACATCATAATCATTAACTCTCACATCAGACATAGGTACTGCACCCACCCGCAATTCCATCCCAAATTCTCCCCTGGCTAGCTGACTAGTCGCTAACAACGCTTCCCGAGCAAGGGCAAACAGAGAAGGAGGAATCAACAGAGTTGCACCATCTCCCCCAAATACAAAAGGAATGTCTAAATTACCTGCTATATTTAAAACAGCGACAATGGAGCAGGCTCCTAATAGGTTAACCTCTTTGTAGCGTCCTGATTCGATAGCTTGAGTCGAACCAATAATATCGCTAATTACAACATACCAATCCCTGGGAACCGATTTAAAATTCTGAGAGTCAGTAATATCGATGAAGTTTTCTAAAAGGGGTAAATTAGCATAAAAAAAGTCTGTAGTCATGGTTTAATCTAAAGGAATAACAAACCTTTTTAGTAGGGTGATAACACCCTGAAAGGCACTTAGATAAAACCAAGCTAGCTGCTACACCCTAGCAACCGTCAACTGTCAAGGGTCAACAACAAGGGATCCTTATAAAATAAGCAAGTTAACTATTGATTTTATTAACCATTTGTGTCTGAAAACCAGAAAACCACTCGTTCCCTAGCTGGCATTGCCGGGATTGTCGCAGTAGCCACCATTATTAGTAAAGTATTTGGCTTAGTCCGCCAACAAGCCATGGCAGCAGCCTTTGGAGTTGGTCCGGTTATCAATGCCTACAGCTATGCTTACGTGATCCCCGGCTTTTTATTAATCCTCCTCGGTGGCATTAACGGACCTTTTCATAGCGCCTTAGTTAGTGTTCTCGCTAAACGAGATAAATCAGAAGCCCCACGGCTGGTGGAAACAGTAACTACCTTAGTCGCGTGCATCCTGTTACTAGTAACCATTGCTCTAGTGCTATTTGCTCCGGTCTTAATTGATGTTCTAGCACCAGGGTTTCAGGATACTCCAGAAGGGTTACAAGTTAGAGCGATCGCAATCCGGCAATTACAGATTATGGCACCCATGGCAGTGCTAGCCGGATTAATTGGCATTGGCTTTGGTACCCTCAATGCTAGCGATCAATACTGGCTACCTGCCGTCAGTCCCTTATTTTCCAGCATCACCGTCATTGTTGGCTTAGGAATATTAGCCCTACAGTTGGGCAAAGAAATTAGTAATCCCGATTTTGCCATGATCGGTGGGATTGTCTTAGCTGGGGGTACCCTTGCTGGAGCAACTCTTCAATGGGTAGTGCAGCAAATCGCTCAGTGGCGCAGTGGCCTAGGTAAAATACGCCTACGATTTAACTGGGGTATCCCTGGAGTCAAAGACGTGATGCAGGTCATGGCTCCGGCCACCTTTTCCTCTGGGATGCTGCATATTAATGTCTACACCGACTTATTCTTTGCCTCCTTCCTCCCCCAAGCCGATGCTGCTGCTGCTAGCTTAAACTATGCCAATCTTTTAGTGAATACCCCCCTAGGCATTATCTCCAATGTTATTCTAGTTCCTCTACTGCCTGTATTTTCCCGACTAGCCGCTCCCGAAAATTGGCCAGAACTCAAGCAACGGATTCGCCAGGGAATTCTGCTCAGTGCCTTGACAATGTTACCTTTAAGTGCATTGATGGTGACCTTAGCCATGCCCATCGTGCAGGTAGTGTATCAGCGTCAAGCCTTTGATGCTAATGCCTCTCGGTTAGTAGCATCAGTGCTCATGGCTTATGGGATGGGCATGTTTGTCTACTTGGGACGGGATGTGCTAGTGCGGGTATTTTATGGTTTAGGAGATGGACAGACACCCTTTCGTCTGAGTGTGATTAATATTCTTCTCAATGCTGTACTAGATTATTTTCTAATCGATACCTTTGGCACACCCGGTATTGTATTTGCCACCATTGGTGTGAATGCCTTTTCCATGGTAGTGCTGTTATGGATATTGAACCGCAGGCTAAATGGCTTACCTTGGCAAGAATGGATGTTGCCAATTCTCGGTTTAGCAGTAAGTAGTGTAATCGCTGGTGCCGCCAGTTGGGGAGTCAGTTGGGGATGTGAGCAAGTATTAGAAACCAGTATTATTTGGGTAAAATTGCTGCAATTGAGTCTAGCTGGATTAGCAGGTTTAGGTATATTTGGTTTGTTAGCAACTCAGTTGAAGTTACCAGAGGTGGATATGTTTGTAGCTCGTGTGCGCCAGAAGCTGGGTCGTTGACAGTATTTAATCCTGTTTAGGTCTTCAACCTTAAACCTTAAACCTTCAACCCGATCACCTTCAACCTTCAACCCGATCACCTTCAACCTTCAACCTTCAACCTTCAACCCGATCACCTTCAACCTTCAACCTTCAACCTTCAACCTTCAACCCGATCACCTTCAACCTTAAACCTTCAACCCACTTTCTCGTATCCACTGCAAATGCTGGGATAATAACTCATTTAAATCATAACCTTGTTGAATGGTTTCCCTTGCCTTAGCGCGAATACCAGCCATCTGTTCTGGATGGTCGAGAGCTTCCTCAACCCGATCGGCGATTTCCTCTGGCGAGAAAAAGTCTACTAACAAACCATTAATCCCATCTTCAATCACCTCTGTCACTGGGGGAGTATCAGACGCTACTACCAAACAACCTGTAGAAAGGGATTCTAGCATCGACCAAGACAGAACAAAAGGACGGGTGAGATAAATATGAACAGAGGAAGCTTGAAGGACTTGTAAGTATTCTGAGTAAGGAAGTAAACCAGTAAAGTGGACTCTGTCTAGGTCAAGAGGGACTTTTTCTAACATCAAGTCTTTGTAAGTTTTGCCATCCGGTAGGGTTTTACCATAAGCCACCCGATTTTCCCCGACAATCACAGCATGACACTTAGGACGTCGCTGCTGAAGCATACCGATTGCTTCGATCAATTGGGGAAAACCTCGATAAGGTTCCATGCCCCGTGCTACATAGGTAACCAGTTCTTCCACCTCAGACAGGTCTAAGTTTATCCGTTTTAGTACTAACTTTGCCCCTGGATTGGGTTTAAAGAACTCGGTGTCTACCCCATCATGACGCACGGTAATTCTGTTGTGGAAGTCGGCTGGAAATTGCTGGCGCTGCCAGTAGGTAGGAGACAATCCGCGATCGCAACTGGCTAGGTCTAACAAAATCGGGGCATTTTTCATCCGAATCCGGGCTTCATCGTCAGCGTTGAGGGGCTCGGATGGATCAAAATCAGCATCTGTGCCATGGGCATGATAAAACCACTCGAAGTAGCAAAGTAATTTTGCTTGGGGGAAAGCGTCTTTAATAAATAACGTTGGGCCCCAACCCGAGTGACCATAGACCACATCAGGAACAAATCCCTTAGCCTTCAGCTGATTGGCTAAGCGATAGACAGCTTGACCCTGAAGTACGGCATTTTCTAAGGGTCTAACATAGTGGTGAGTTTCTGGACGTATTTCCCTAGAGGTATTGTAAAGAGCTTTTACAACTCCAGGCAGTTGCCCTTCCTTGCGCCTGGTACCAAACATAACCTGGTTGCGGTTATCTTTAGCTAAAGCAGTTGCTATGTGGCGAAATTGGGCAGGGAAATTAGGATGTAGGAATAGAATACGCATGGACAATAGCAAATGGCAAATGTTACAAGGCAAATGGTAAATCGATTTTTTCTTAATTAACCATTAACCATTAACAATTTGCCATTGATATACTGATATACTAGCTGTTTTGTGGTTCTGGAATGGTAATATCTAAGACGGTGACCTCCTCGGAAAGGCTAGTCAGGGCTGGTTTGATTTGGGAAGCATTGCCTACAACTACCGTAACAATCTGATCGGGTTTGAGATACTTTTCCGCCACCCGCTGTATATCCTCAATCGTAGTAGCTGTCACTGCCTTTTGATAACGGAAGATGAAATCCTCTGGGTAGCCATAGTATTCATAGCGCATCAGCCGAGATAAGGTTTGCTCTGGCTTCTGGAAATTAAACACAAAGGAGTTGAGAACGCTTTCTTTTGCCTTAGCCAATTCTTCTGAGGTAATCGGACTAGTGCGCAGTTTCTGGATTTCATCTAGAACGGATTTAATAAAGGGTACGGTGGTTTCAGAGCGAGTTTGTCCCCCAGCAATAAATAAACCCGGATAGTCATAGCGAACACTCCAAACCCCGTAGACCGAGTAAGCTAGACCTTGACGCGATCGCACTTCGTTAAATAGTCTGCCCCCAAATCCATTCATCACCTCATTTAAAACAGAAAGGGCGGCGTAGTCAGGGCTATTGAGCTTGCCCCCGATATGTCCCATTTGAATATAACTTTGGGTCAGTTGAGGTTGATCCACAAAAAATATACCCCCTAACTGAGCCTGGGATGCGTCTGGCACCTTTGGCTGTGTTGGGGCAGAGGTAGATTTCCAGCTACCAAATTTCTCCTCAATTAGCGATCGCATTTTCTCGGAGTCAAAATCCCCCACAATACCCAGTATCATATTTTCTGGATACACATACCTCTGTGAGAAAGTGATTAAATCATTACGAGAGATATTGTCTAGATGCTCATACTCTATCGTGCGGGCATAGGGGCTAGTGTCACCGTAGATCAGTTTCCTAAATTCACGAGAAGCAATATCACCGGGATCATCATTGCGCCGGGCAATTTGTCCTGCTAGTTGCTGTTTAGCTAGGGCGAGCTTAGCTTGAGCAAAGGCAGGCTTTTGAATAACTTCAGCAAACAAATCAAAGACCAAGTCCAAATCTTCGCTCAAAGCACTAAAACTCGCCCTGCCAGAACTAGTGTCAATACTAGTTTCCACCGAAGCTGCCTTTTCTTCTAAGAGCACATTTAACTCATTGCCTGAGTGTTCAGTGGTACCCCCAGTACGCATCACAACTCCCGCCATAGTGGCTAAGCCAATTTTTTCAGCAGGCTCAAGGCGATCGCCCGTGCGAATTATTGCGGTACCACTTACCAAAGGCAGTTGATGGTCTTCGATCAGATAGACCACCATCCCATTATCTAACTGATAGCGAGTGTAGTCCGGTAGCTGAATTGGTGGTAAAGGGTCAAAGTCTAATTCATCGTAATGGCGTGGGGTATCAGCTATTGCTGGTAGACGAGACACAAGCACTACCACTAGGATTGTCACTACCAGTAGCCCGATCCATCTCAGGTATTTGGGATTTTGGCTTTTCGATTTTAGATTGGTCATTGCTAATTGGATCAATAGTTGAAGGTTAGAAGGTTGAAGGTTGAAAGTTACCAGGTTGAAACCGATCGCGTGGCCTTTTGGCCAAGGTTAACCAGTTGAAGGTTGAAGGTTAACCAGTTGAAGGTTGAAGGTTAATCAGTTGAAGGTTGAAGGTTAACCAGTTGTTCGCCTTTGGCGAACAACATTTTTGAATTAAGAATGTAGAATGTCTAATGCGCGAATTTGGAATTCTACATTCTGCATTCTACATTCTGCATTCTGACCGACAACCTTGAACCGTTCAGCTACTGACTTGGTAAAATGCGTCCAATCGTACGGTTTTCTGGTCTAAAGGTTGCCTGAGCCACCCGCTGAATGTCTGCTGCACTCACTGCCTCTATATCTTCTATTTCCTTAAACAAGTTACGCCAATCACCCGTTTTGACCTCATAGGTTGCCAAATTTCTGGCCATACCCATATTGGAATCAAGCGATCGCAATAGGCTAGCCCTTGCCTGAGTTTTTACCCGTTCCAATTCTTGGGGTGAAACTAGTTCAGTTTTGAGCTTTTCAATGTCTTCTGACAATGCACTTGCCACCTCTTCCACCGTGTGTCCTGGTGCAGTTAGGGCATAGAACAACATTAAATTAGGATATTTATCACCAGGAAAGCCACTAAACCCTGCCGCCGAGAGGGCTACTTGTTTCCCTTCTACCAGAGACTTATATAGGCGAGAGGTGCGACCATCACTGAGCAAATTGCCCATAATTTCATAAACCACATGGTCAGGATGGGTAATCCCTGGTCGATGGTATCCTTCCAAGTACCAGGGTTGGGAGGGTAATTTCAAGGTAACTTCCTTGGTTTCGGACTGTGGTGGTTCTACTGTAGTGACTTTAGGAATTTCCCTTTGATGGTTGTAGCGTCCAAAGTAGACTTTAGCTAGCCGTTTCACCTGCTTTGGATCCACATCTCCCGCAATAGCTACAGTTAAGTTATTCGGACTATAGTAAGTGTCAAAAAACTCCTGGACATCTTGGCGAGTAAGATTGCGAATGTCTTTGTTGTAGCCAATCACCGGACGCCGATAAGGGTGCTTGGTATAGGCAGTATCCAAGAACGCTTCAATCATTTGACCGATCGGAGAGTTATCAGTGCGCAGACGACGTTCTTCCAGGATTACCTCTTGTTCCTTATAAAATTCGCGAAATACCGGCTCAAGGAAGCGTTCCGACTCTAAGGACATCCACAGCTCTAATTTGTTTGATGGCAAGCTGTAGAAGTACACCGTATAATCCGTAGACGTTGCCGCATTCAAGCCCACGCCTCCTGATTGCTCAATAATCTGACCCAACTCGTTTTGCTTGACATACTTAGCTGCCTCAGCTTCGACTTGGGCAAACTCTTCCTTTAACTTAGCCACCTCTGCTTCATTGCCAGTGGCTTGATACTCTTTAATTTGTTTCTTCAACTCGTCCAACTTGTCCAGCAGACTTTTTTCTGCCTCATAGTTGGTAGTACCAATCCGGGTGGTACCTTTAAATGCTAAATGTTCTAAGAAGTGAGCCACACCGGTTTTGCCATCCGGTTCATCCACACCCCCTACATCGGCATAGGTAAGAAGAGAAACTACTGGTGCTTCGTGGTTTTCTAGGACAATGAACTTCATGCCATTATCCAGGGTAAACTCAGTTACCCGTTGGATCACCCGGTCTAGATAGGGTTGGATTGAGGTTGAGGGTGATGCTGGGGTTTCAGTACGGGCTAATGCGATAGTCGAGAATGTTCCCCAGATTAGGATTGCCGCCCCCAGATAAGATAAAATCGATAGGGACTTGATAGATCCTGTCTTGAATAAGCACCGAAGTGGTCTTAAGTGATCAGCAACACGCTGGAGAAACACGACCAATCCATTCTGTTTAGTCATACAAGGGTGGCAGTAACGAACTTACAGAACTCTCCCACAACGCCCACCGCTTTCTAGGGTGGGATGTAGTGGTACCGCCTTTAGGCGGCGTGAGGTTAACAACTAATAAGCTAGCGTCTCTTCATCAAGTGTTTGACACTCCCCGCCGAAGTAAGAACGGGGATTCTTAGTTCTACGACACGCCTTAAAATTAGCTATCCTGAAAGGCAATATTCAAGCCAAATACCCGTTCAATCAGCAACCAAGCATCAAGCCTAACTTAACTAATCCCAGTGGGCTTATCTCCCTAAGCGCTAGGTACTAGGAGTGTCTAATATAACTGTTTCTCCCTTCCCTCGTTCCCGTGTGCCCCACGGTACGTTATATATTTTGAATTTGCTACTTTACTGGTTTTCGGTATCCGTTAAGACCCATGGGTTTTAGCGGTGCGACCCGTGGCGAATTTAATTAGCCGACGGAAAGCGCACCGGCGAGGTTTTTCGCGCCTCGTGTACTAGCATCGCAATGGTCGTTATTGAATCAGGTAGTACCGACGAATCCTACCTGTGCGCTTTCTACGCAATTATTGTATTATAAACCTTTGCCTTGACAAATTCCGGAAAAATCGCCCGTTTATGGGCACCTCAAGTAGCGTGGCCAAAGGCCAGCTTGAAACCCAAATTTTTGGTCACAATCAAGGCATGATTACCATCACCTACTACTAGAAGCTCAAGCCAACTCTGTCTCAAATTTGACAATTATGGGGTGAAGTGTTGGACAATTTGGATAATAGCGCTACAAGTTTCATTTTGACACCCATGGGAATAATAAATCAGCCAACTCAGTCAGAGACAGAGACCAGGCAACGTATCCTGACAGCAGCACGACGTTTGTTTGCCAGTCGAGGTTATAACGGGACAACCACCAGGGAGTTAGCCAGTTCTGCTCGGGTCGCTGAAGGTACCCTATTTCGTCATTTTGAAAACAAAAAGGCCATTCTGATTGAAGTCGCCACCCAGGGTTGGATAGACATTCTCACCGATTTGCTCACAGAACTCAGTGAAATGGGCAGCTATAAAGCAGTAGCACAGATGATGCGGCGGCGAATGATGCGTATGGGTGAGAATGCGGATCTGATGCGAGTATGCTTTATGGAAGCCCAATTCCACCCAGAATTGCGCGATCGCATTCAGTCAGAAGTGATTATTAAAATGACGGATGTGGCTGAAGCCTTTTTTGAAACCGCCATTGAGCGAGGCATTTATCGCCCTATGAACCCCAAAATTTTGGCTCAGGTGTTCTTGGGCATGTTTGCCGTTGCTGGTTTCAGCCACAATACCATCCTCGATTCAGATGCCTCCCCCAAAGAGATTCAGGAAATGGCAGAAGGCATTGCTGATATTTTCCTCAATGGAGTGTTGGTTAAAGAATAGATAAGGAATGCCTGAAAATAGCAAATTGAAAATGCCAAATGACAATTAACAATCAAGAAATTACTAGTAGACATCTCCAAAAATTAACCTCAAACCCTTGCACTGCCTGGGTCAAAACCGAGTTTCTGGAGATGTCTAGTGACTAACTAAATCTCGTGCTTGTTTAGTCCATCGTGCCACCTGATCAACACCAGGACAAAGGTCTCGGCGCTTCATGGTTGCTACCTGTAGGCGTAAAATATTTTGGTGCAAGCGGTGAGGGGGAGTCTGAGCTAGTTGGGTTAAAGAGCATATTCCTGCATGTAATACTAGTCCACAATATTGGCAGCCAATGCTAGGGATACGGGCTAAATCTGCTAGGGCTACCCATTTATTGACGTACTGAGTCTTTACCTTTAACTGGTTAGCTAGCGCTTGTTTAGCTTGGCCAGTGCTTGCTTTTTGGAGCAATTCCCTAGTGGTGGTAATGCCCAATTCTTTGAGTTTTGATTGATCTTGAATACTTAATCCGGGCAACTGCTCAATTGACCAGTGACTGACTTGGGTAGTTCTCGGAAGTTTGGATTTAGTAGACATCTAGACTACCGGGAAATGATGCTTCTAGATTAATCCAGCCTAGAGCGAACCGCAACAGGGTAATCATACCTTATGGCAGTTCTCTGTTGGGTGAGATACCTCGCCCTTGGGGTTGGGAGTAGGGAAAGGGGAGAGAGAGTGTGGGAAGTGTGGGAAGTGTGGGAAGTGTGGGAAGATGGGGAAATGGGGAGATGGGGAGTCAGATCAGCAACTGGAGTGGAAACCACGCTCAACCTTCAACAAACCACCATACATCAGTATCCGGATCTCGGTTCGGTGGAAATGAATACTGGCTTAGTGTCAAAACCGGCCAGATTACATTTGTGCTTCCAAGAAACTGATGCAACATATATGGACTTCTGTGGATAAGCTTGGTAAAGCTTTACTAGGGCATATGTGGAGAAGTGTATACCTGAGCCTTCAGGATGCGATCGCTCTGCTTGTAATCCTCTATATTCCTAGTTTAATCGGGCAGTTAATTCTCTCCAACAGCTTCTTAGATTTTAGTGTTTGTCTAGATAGTACCATTGGTGTCCAATTTTATGCCAGCTTAATCATCGGTGCCGCTAATTTTTTGCTCTGGATCCTAATTGCGGGTCGCATAATTGGTCGTTTGTGGGCACATTTCAATAATTTCTAATCTAGAATAACCTTTAATTATAACAGTTTTAAATCGGTTAAGGTGCGCGCCTCCTAGGCCGGGGAACCCGGCCTTGGGTCGCACCTGAGGTATGTTCCTTGTTGGTTTTAGAATGAAGTTAAGCCGTAACAAACTTACTTTAGAGCAGGAAGCCAAAGCTGGATTGAATTCCCTACTCCAGCAAACCGCTCAAATTGGTAGTTTTTTTTTCGTCTTGCTGTTACTCAGTCTTGGTAATCCTTCAGGATTAGTCGTCAGTTTGAGTTTTTTTTGGGGAATTGCATTTGTGGCTTGGCAAGAAAAGCAGCGACTGACTGGGAACGGCAAAAGGCAAAAGGCAAAAGGCAAAAGGTAATAGGGAAAGGAAATTTATTGACCTGATCTCAACCTAAGGGACTTGCGTGTAAAAAAAATACCAATTAAAGTAGGGTGGGCAAAGTAATATTATATAGTATAATCAAAATAAACAAACTGTTTTGCCCACCCTACTGGGAACGGCAAAAGGCAAAAGGCAAAAGGCAAAAGGTAATAGGGAAAGGAAATTTATTGACCTGATCTCAACCTAAGGGACTTGCGTGTAAAAAAAATACCAATTAAAGTAGGGTGGGCAAAGTAATATTATATAGTATAATCAAAATAAACAAACTGTTTTGCCCACCCTACAAGCTAAAAACTGACTGGGAACGGCAAAAGGCTTGCGTGTAAAAAAAATACCAATTAAAGTAGGGTGGGCAAAGTAATATTATATAGTATAATCAAAATAAACAAACTGTTTTGCCCACCCTACAAGCTAAAAACTGGTATTTTATTTTTTGGCTACTCCCTAACCATTTTTGAATTCAAAAGGCAAAATTAAGAATTAAAACAGGTATAGCTTTATAATTTTGAATTGCTGAGACCGGATACAGGCTCCTGAATTCATTTATGGGGTAGTTTTGAATTTTGAATTGATAATTTTGAATGGTCGCGAAGGGATTGAGTTCTGGATAACGAAGGCTCATGTCGAACTCACGAAACTTAGTTTAAAAACGCTCTATAGACTCAAATTCCGTTGTTTTTCCGGCATTTGCTGCCTCTCCACAAGTCCGGGGTGTCGGAAATACCTTGCCTGGATTGGCTAAACCCTTGGGATTGAATACCTGATTAACCCATTTCATCGTTTCCAAGTCCGTATACGTGAACATATCTGGCATAAAACAGTTCTTATCCGCACCAATCCCATGTTCCCCAGATATACTCCCCCCTGCTTTGACACAGAGTTTGAGGATTTCGCCACCAACATTTTCTACCTCTTCTAATGCCCCAGGCACCTTTTCATCGTACAAGATTAGGGGGTGTAGATTTCCATCACCCGCATGGAATACGTTAGCTATTGTGTACCCAGATTTCTCACTTAATGCCTCAATCTCCCTCAAAACACCCGCTAACTCAGTGCGAGGAATCACCCCATCTTGGACGAAATAATTGGGGCTAATCTTCCCTGCCGCAGCAAAAGCCGCTTTGCGACCTTTCCATAATTTCAGGCGGGTTTCTTCGTCCCTAGCCGTCGTGATATTTCTTGCCCCATTCTGTTTACACAGTTGGGCAACCCGCCGTTTATTAGTATCCACTTCTACCTTTAAGCCATCCAGTTCTACCAGCAATATTGCTCCAGCATCCCTCGGATAACAACCTGTTGCCACTACGTCCTCTACCGCATTGATGCTGAGATTATCCATCATTTCCATGCCCGCAGGAATGATCCCAGCACCAATAATGTCAGTCACTGCAGTACCAGCAGCTTCAATGCTAGTAAAGTCCGCTAGGAGGACACAAATTGATTCTGGTCTCTTGAGGATGCGCAGGGTAATTTCTGTAGCGATCCCCAAGGTGCCTTCGGAACCAACAAATAAGCCGGTTAGGTCGTAACCAGGCATTTCTTGAACTGATCCCCCTACATCCACAATTGAACCGTCCGGAAGAACCAATTTTAACCCCATGACGTGATTAGTGGTCACACCATATTTGAGGCAATGGACACCACCAGAGTTCTCAGCCACATTGCCACCAATGGAACAAATAATTTGACTGGAGGGATCAGGGGCATAATAGAAACCCGCACCACTTACCGCTTGGGTCACCCAGTTGTTGATTAAGCCTGGTTGTACTACAATTCGCTGATTTTCCAGGTCAATGTCCAGGATACCCTTCATTAGGGCAGTGACAATCAACACACCATCTTCTATAGGTAGAGCACCACCGGATAATCCGGTGCCAGCACCCCGTGCCACCCAAGGAATAGAATAGCGATCGCATATCTTAAGCACCTCTGAGACTTGTTCGGTAGTGCGTGGTAGCACTACTACCGCTGGTCGTTGGCGATAGCTGGCCAGACCATCACATTCATAGGTCAACAATTCTTCACGACGTTGAACCACACCATTTTTGCCTACTATCGCCACAAATTTCTTAATGATTGGGGTCCAGTCAGTCTTATGATTCGTCATGTTTCAATAGCGATAGAATAATGTGAACTACCTGACGTTGAAGACTTTCTAGTTTAAGGTGTGTGAACTACCTGATCTTGAAGACTTTCTAGTTTAAGGTGGTCGCTAATCACTTAAGCTAATCCCGTCAGCCGATTTTGATCAAACTTCTCAAAAGCGATGCAGAGGTGCGACCCGTGGCGAATTTAATTCGACGACTGTAAACGCACCATTACGGTCTTGGGGGTTTCCCCCACTCGCTATTGCATCAAGAAAAGGTATTAATTATGAAGTATAACGTTTAATGTCTCCTATTTACCTTAATATTTACCTGGCCTGAAATGGGGTAAATAGTTTCGAACTCAATTGCTCATACCTCCTTCAGACTTCTTAGCCATATACCTTCTGGTGCCTTGAACCTACGGGAAGCTAGGGGGGGGGAACTTAGAACCCCTTCGGCGTATAGTCTACATACTTTAGTTAGAGTTTACCATTCCCAAATAATAGAGTTTACCATTCCCAAATAATTTTAATTTTGTAGTTGTGGATTCCTGCTTTTCATTCTTAACCCTTCATAAATCTGTCCCTACTGGTCAAGATACCTTGGCTGGTGGTATATCTCAAGTCACTATACGTGCTGCTCAATGTGAGGATATCAGCACTGTAGCAGATATTCTTGCAGATAGCTTTCACCCTCAAAAAGGGCTCATCAGCTGGCTTCACCCTCTATTAAGACTGGGTATTTACGAAGATTTGCGCCACAGACTGGGATCTAGTTTACCCCATTACCTGTGTTTAGTCGCCGTCACTACCGTTTCCGGTTCTGCTGGTACCAGTGACATGCTAGCTGGTACTGTAGAGCTAACACTCCGTTCTCGCTATTGCTGGCCAAAGCCCAACTGCCAACATCTTTACCTGTCCAATCTGGCTGTCAGAAAGTCTTGTCGGCGGCAAGGAGTCGGAGAAAATTTGCTCTTGGCTTGTGAGCAAACTGCCCTAGAATGGGGCTTTCAAGACCTCTACTTGCATGTTTTGGAAAACAATTATCAGGCCAGGCAACTTTATCTCAAGAGGGGATATGAACTGCATCGGGTAGAACCAAGCTATACCGGAGGATTGCTTAGGCTTCCCAAACGCCTGCTCTTACACAAGCAGATTAATCCTGCTGGTTTTAGTTCACCGGGTCAGAGTCTGTCTTAGTAGGCTGAATTTCGTCATAATGGAGTTATCAAGCTGACGAATAACACATACATTTGGTGATTTATCACATTGACAAAACAAACAAAATATGTAATACAACATTTTTGTTCAGACTATCTGTAGCAGAGTATCGTTTTTGGTAACAGATCAAAAAGGGGGTTATTGATAAAGCTTTCAAGAAAATTGTTGTTTGAAGACCTCGCCAGGGTCGAAATTTAGTTGATTTGTGTTACGGTCTACTTGTAAATCCCATGAAATCTACGGTACTAAACCACAAAAGTTGCTTTATACCGATAAATTGTAGCTATTGATACCAAATCATCTATAATTTAGTATCTAGCCATACAAAGTTTTGGTGTCTTGAAGCCATTTTGAGGTGTTTTTTGATAACTATAAACTTAGGTTAAACCCAAGTTTATAGTTGGAAATGGTAGTTGAACAAAACTTGACTCTCCCTTTTGTGTATTTTCAAAAATTTACAGTTATTTTAAGGAAAGCGGATCGGGGCTTTTAGCTTGGGTGCTTACCTGCTCTAAGATATTACGCCATATAGTTTCAGATGGAGAGTGAATACCAACACTATTACCAGATAGCTCTTTACCCAAAGGAGGTGGTTGGTCACAACCAGGGTCTCGCCAATCCTCAACCCCTAAGTGGCATGAACCAGGAAAGCCTGAACCTCTGCAAGAATAAGATGAGAGACTCACAGCCATCAGAAATTCTCTCGCAATTTCGGGATAAACAATTGTTAATTGTTAATAGTAGGCGTCGCAATGGCCTAATCATATATAAGCACTACCATGCAGAATTCGCAGGACCAGGTTCGGCTGTAGGAGGAATATTTGATCTTGATTGTCAGGGAGTAGTCCCAGTGGGCAATCTGTCTTTGGTTTCTCCAGAATCAGCTGAAGAGCGACGGCGTGCTTATTTGATTCGGCGGCAATGGATTCGACTGACTAAACAAATTACAGAAGATCCAAGTCCGATAAAACGAACCCAACAGATTCTTGAACAGTTTGAGGGATTTGGTTTTGATGCCAACACTATTGCCCAACTGCCAGATGAAGCCTTTGCTCTGCTGGTAGGGGTTTTGCCCTATACAATCAGGAAGGTACGTAACGCCCCTCACCATGAGCATTAAGTCTGGAATCCTTTGGCTGATGCTGATCGTCTCAATTGATTAGAAAATTTCTAAATTTAGATTTAGATCTCCGGAATCCCCCCAGCTCCGGGTCTCACGAAGCATTATTTAACAGAGTGCAATGATTAGAGCGACTAGCGCTATAGTAGGTAATGGGTAATGGGTAATGGGTAATGGATAAGAGATAATTTTGCCAACCCCCTACCTATCACCATTTACTGTTCACCATGGATTATCCTGGGTGCCATCAGATCAGCCTCTGTAGTTGGCGAATAGAGCAATTTCAGCTATAACAGCCCATAGGGTATTTGGCGGGCTTGTCGAAATAATGGAGATAGTTGATTAGTATCTTACTATCTAAACTATCTAAGGAATTGTCGGTGTTTAGCCACTTGGTTACTATGAATGATTTTGACATACTTAAAAAAACTATCGATCGCCTCAGAAGCGAACGAGATGATCTCAAGAAAGAACTAGATACCTACCGAAGTTATCTGGATAAGCGCTCTACAGATATCAGAGCTTTAATTTATACAGAATTACAACTATTTTCACCCAAAATAGCTGAGGAACTCAGGAAGGAATTTAGAACACAATTTCACCTAGTGATTGGCTTGTTGGTTTTTACTACCCTATTGACCACCGTCAGTGGTTTTGTAGTCATGTCTAGTCTTGTTGATAGTTCTGTAAAAGGACATCTAAAAAATCAAGAAGAACAACTTGATAAACTCAACAAACGTATAAATAATTCTCTATTTGATAACCGAGTTGATCTGCAAGGTCTTCAGCAACAAACTCAAACTATCAAAGCCCAAACTCAAGACTATCAAAAACAAGCTCAGTATCTAAATAGTAAGGTGCAAAGCTTAGATATCAACGCTTCTACTATAGAGAAAAAACTTAATGCTCTTCTAGAATCAGACCCAGTCGCCTTGGGAGATATAGTTGAACGGATCAATAACTTAACTCAAGATAGTAATCAGCTGATTACTATCTCTCGAAGTATCGAAGAAGTGGCTAGTTCACAGATTAGACTGGAGAGTGGAGAAATTTCTGTTAGGGAAGGGAATTTATCAAAGGGTGATGGCAGACGAAGAATATCAGGTGAGCAAAAGTTTAATACCAACTTTGCTTCTGAGCCTGTGGTTTATATTGCTTTAAACGACATCGATAGTGATAATGATGAAAATCTCCGATTAAAAGTTGATGTCACTGATGTCAACCGAGAGGGGTTTCATTATGTATTGGAAACCTGGGGAGACACGCGGGTTTACAGTGCTAATGCAAGTTGGTTTGCCTATGGCAAATAAATCAGATCTAGTCCGGTTTAATACTTACTAATTGAATGCTGTCTGTCAAGGAAAATGGATTCAGCGCTGCATCGCTATTTCCTATTCCCTATTGCCTGGGCGCAGCGCTATAGTTTTTCCACCGACGAATTCGGTCAGGGGAAATAGTTTTGCTTATCCCCTTTCCCTTGGTCTAGCCCTAACGTGAAATCAATAGACTACTGGTTTTCTTCTGGCGTGCCCTTGGTGTTACCCGGAGAAGAATTGTATATAGCGTCTAACTGTTGGCGAGCGTCTTCAACGGTCATTGACCGCATCACTAACAGCGGTTCATTGATAGGGTTGCCACTATCATCAAGCAGTTCCGGGTGCGGTACTGACTTAGCAGGAGATGGATTGGCATTCACTTGATTCCGACCCCATTGGGCGGGTGATTTTCCCGATGCTGAGAAAGAACGCTGGGAATCAAAACTCAAACTTAATAGGTTACGAATTAAATTTCCAATCGCTAAAAATGCTAGAACAGTAAAGGCAATTAGATAAATTAGGTGTAACATCGTATTATCCTCCCGACCGAATAGTTGGTCTTTAACTCCTTGTCTTGCTCAGGGATAAAAAACGGCTTTTTATAGGTGGTTAGTTAACCTTAACAAATGGTAGTCCACTATTTCCTCAATCATTTCCTGAATCTAGGTGCGTCAAGATTAGTCATTCCCTGAGGCCGCTGACTCGGATGCACCGGATGCCAATGATCGCCACCGGATTGCCACTCCCCAACATTCTCTCACTAATTGGTGCCATGGCATCATGGTAGAAAGTTCAACTCCTACTTGACCATCGGTAGCTTTAAAAAGCATTTTAGCTGTATTTACCTCCTGCTGGGCTTGCTTTACCCGCTTTAGTAGGTCAGATTGTTCCTCCGTGCTCAAAAAGGTGATATCTTCAGTTTCTAACAACGAAAGCGATCGCTCAAACCAGTAGTCAAAATCTACTAGTAGCGGTTCCAATATGGTTTTGAGTAACTCCGGTGTTGATGGCTGGGGTTGATCCATGATATTAAAACCGTTTATTTTTTCATAGTCTACCTTAATTATATTTACATTTTTTTACAATTTTTGACATAACCCTTAACACTTGTCGGAGACTACTACTCCGTCAAAATTGAATTGAGGGGTAAGCATATGCGCTACAGATGGTGCTACTTGAGGTGCGGTCAGCCGTCAGCGGTCAGCCGTTAGCAGACTTAACTCAGCATTATTCGAATGGTTACCTGTTTTATTCAAAAGCACCATCTGTAGCTTGGCACAGGCTTCGACCCATCGGACCCATTAGCTGATAGCTGATCCCTGAAAGCTGAAAGCTGAAAGCTGATAGCTGATAGCTGATAGCTGAATGCTGAATGCTTACATTGAGAGGTAAGCTCAAGTCCGGTTGAATACCCATCATAAAGACGATTGATGGCCAGATGGTTAAATGGGGCAGATTTTGATTAAGGGTAATTATCCTGACATGATCTACAATGGACTTTGGCCAATGAGGCACCCTTGTACTATGCATCGGTGCTATCCATTAAGTACCAAAACCATTAAGCCAACCCGTAACCCCTAACCCCTAACCCCTAACCCCTAACCTTGAACACCTAAGCCCTTGCCCTAACCCTCAAAACTAAATTGAGAGAGCCAAAACTTAGTTAAAAGTTTACGGCACAACACGCTACTATAAGTATGTTGTCAACGTTAGTCAGGTAACCAAATATCTTAAACCGTAATCAGCCTCTGAGCACCGAGAGCTTTTTTAAAAGCTCTCCATAACCGATCAGCCTATTCACAACTGGTAAAAAGCTAACTGACACAACCACATCAGGTAGAAACTATCGATGCTATGCAACGAGCCTTTAAAACCAGGTTAAAGCTAAATAACCATCAGCAGTCAATTATGGCTCAACACGCAGGTTATGCTCGTTGGATTTGGAATTGGGCGTTAAGGATGTGGGACGAAGCCGATAAGGAAGGCTTGAAGCCATCTGCTCACAAATTAAAAAAGTTCTACACCAATCATGTTAAACCTAATTATCTGTGGCAAAAGACTCTTAGTTCCAGGGTTTATCAGTTTGTGTTTCTGCATTTGGGTGAAGCATTTACCCGCTTCTTTAGTGGGTTAGCTGACAAGCCCAAATTCAAAAAGAAAGGCAAAAATGATAGCTTCACCCTGGATAACTGCGGCAAAGTCATGGAATTTTCTGGCACACGGTTGAAACTGCCATTTATCGGTTGGGTTAGTACCTATGAACCACTGCCCCAAGTCCAGACGAAACGATTAACCATCAGCCGAGGGGCTGATCAGTGGTTTATTTCTGTAGCTTACGAGTTTGAGGCTGAACCAACAAAAAAACTTAAGGCTGCAATTGGTGTAGACCTAGGTGTTAAGGAACTCGCAACCATCTCTGATGGTTCTGTGTTCCCAAATCCCAGGCCATACAAACGGGCACAGCGTAAACTGGCTCGACTCCAGCGGCAATTAGCCAGAAAGCAGTTTGGTTCAAACAACCGACAGAAGGCAAAACTTAAGTTAGCCAAGGCATACCAGCGAGTCAGGAACATTCGCCAGGATACCATTCACAAGTTAACCTCATGGCTGACCAAGAATCACGGTGCTGTAGTCCTAGAAGACTTGAATGTATCTGGAATGCTATTGAATCATAAGCTCGCTGGTGCAATTGCTGATTCCGCTTTTTCCGAAATTCGCCGACAAGTTGAGTACAAGTCTCAATGGTATGGTTCTCAAGTTATTTATGCCAACAGATTCTATCCCTCTACAAAGACTTGCTCAGACTGTGGACATGAACAGGGAATGCCTTTGAACGTTCGGGTATTTAACTGTGAAGCTTGCGGGATGGTTAAAGATCGTGATCTTAATGCTGCAATCAATTTAGAACGTCTTGCCGTAGGTTCTACGGTGGAATGCCTGACTGACAGGGTGCTGCCGACAGTCCTGGATGATGCAGGAAGTAAACTTCAAAACGTCACTTAGTGACGTTTTGTGTAAGTTTTATGGAACAGTACTACACCAGAAACATGTACTGCACCAAAAGCTAAGGTTTGTATCATAGAGGGATAGCACAAAATTGGTGTTACGGTCATAGCGCGTTACTCAATTCCATAGAACAGTCACCGATGGTTAACTCAGAACCCTCCGAACAGCCTGAAAAAATTCATTTGCCCCGTACTAGCGAATCCGATACCCTAAAAAGGCTCCGTCATACGACGTCTCATGTGATGGCAATGGCCGTCCAGAAGCTATTTCCGAAGGCTCAGGTGACTATCGGTCCTTGGATTGAAAATGGTTTTTATTATGATTTCGACCAGCCAGAACCGTTTACTGAGCAAGACCTCAAGAAAATCCAAAAGGAAATGGTCAAAATCATTAAGCGGAAGCTTCCGGTAATTCGGGAAGAGGTGCCACGGGAAGAAGCTCAACAGCGGATCAAGGAACTGGGTGAACCCTATAAACTGGAAATTTTAGCAGATTTAGAAGACCCGATCTCGATTTACAACCTGGGGGATCAGTGGTGGGATTTGTGTGCTGGTCCCCATGTAGAAAACACTAGTGAAATCAACCCGAAGGCAATTGAATTGGAAAGTGTGGCTGGGGCTTACTGGCGAGGGGATGCGAGTAATGCTCAACTCCAGCGCATTTATGGTACAGCTTGGGAAAACCCAGAGCAACTACAGGAATATAAGCGCCGTAAGCAAGAAGCCCTGAAACGGGATCACCGTAAGCTGGGTAAGGAACTAGGACTGTTTATCTTTTCTGACCCGGTTGGACCAGGATTACCGCTGTGGACCCCCAAAGGAACGGTTTTGCGTACCCTTTTGGAAGATTTCCTCAAGCAAGAACAGGTTAAACGAGGTTATCTACCAGTGGTGACACCCCATATTGGTCGAGTGGACTTGTTTAAGGTATCCGGTCACTGGCAGAACTATAAAGAGGATATGTTCCCGATGATGGCTGAAGATGAGGAAGCAGCAGCCGCAGAACAAGGGTTTGTCCTAAAACCGATGAATTGCCCCTTCCATATCCAAATTTATAAGAGTGAATTGCGCTCCTACCGGGAGTTGCCCATGCGCTTGGCAGAGTTTGGAACAGTGTATCGCTATGAGCAATCTGGGGAACTGGGGGGGTTGACCAGGGTGCGCGGTTTCACGGTGGATGATTCTCACCTATTTGTGATGCCGGATCAGTTGGATCAGGAATTCCTCAGTGTGGTGGATTTAATCCTCTCAGTGTTCAAAAGTCTGCAAATGAAGAACTTTAAAGCACGGTTGAGTTTCCGTGACCCGGCCTCGGATAAGTATATTGGTTCGGATCAGGCTTGGGAAAAAGCCCAATCAGCAATTCGCCGTGCTGTGGATACCTTGGGCATGGAATCCTTTGAAGCACCAGGGGAAGCGGCATTTTATGGCCCGAAACTGGACTTTATCTTCCAGGATATCCTGGACAGGGAATGGCAGTTAGGAACGGTACAGGTAGATTACAACTTGCCAGAACGATTTGATTTGGAGTATGTGGCAGAAGATGGTACTCGCCAACGCCCGATTATGATTCACCGTGCCCCCTTTGGATCCCTGGAGCGCCTAACTGGCATATTGATTGAACAGTATGGGGGAGACTTCCCCTTCTGGTTAGCACCAGTACAAGCACGATTGTTACCAGTAGGGGATGCACAGTTGCCTTTTGCTCAGGAAGTGGCAGCAAAAATGCGATCGCATGGGATTCGAGCAGAAGTCGATACCAGTGGGGAAAGGCTCGGTAAAGCAATTCGTAATGCCGAAAAGGCTAAAATCCCCGTGATGAGTGTGGTTGGTGCCAAGGAAGTCGAAGCCAATAGTTTGAATATTCGTACCCGTGCCGCTGGGGAGTTGGGCATGATGCCCATAGACCAGGTTGTAGAGAAGATGGAGCAGGCAAATCGGAATCGAGAGAATTTTTAGATTCTCAAGGGAGTAGGGGAAGAGAGTGAAGTGTGGGAGGTGTGGGAAGTGTGGGGAGATGGGGAGATGGGGAGATGGGGAGATGGGGAGATAGGGAGATAGGGAGATGGGGAGATAGGAAATATTTTTATAGGGTTTCTGATATTTATCAGGTACAGTCAATTTTCTTCCCCCCTCAAGATGCAGTTGCTAATGGGACAAACTACAACCGTTGCTGATGGGGAAACCCTCTCAGGTCGGCGCTGCATCTGTTGTGGAAAATTCTTCCCACACTCCCCCCTCTCCCCACACTCCCCTCTCTGCCCACACTCCCGATTCCCGATTCCCGATTCCCGATTCCCTTACCCCAGCCCTATATCTCTCCTCAAAGTATTTTTTACAACAACTTTATTCGTTTAAAGATTTAGTAAATTTTTAGTGAAGTAGCTCAATTACTTCGGATTGATATGTAATACTGTTTTTGGTAGATAAATCAGCCATCCATCTTAACTAGTTTATTGTTCTAATAGCTAGCAATTTAAAGTAGCAAAAGAAAAAACACCTAAGCTCAGGGGAGCACTTGATATCTAGTATTTTCATTTGAGACCTCTACTAGCATTGCTAGAAAAAGCGATGCAGCAATGTAGCTTGCTAGCGCAATAGTTTGCCCAATAGATTGGTTTTGGAAAACCTCCCGGTGCGCTTGACCCGTAATTTAATTCGCCACGGGTCGCACCGCTAGAAGCGAAGGTCACAAGAGGATCCAATAAGTTTTTGGTGCCAAGAAAAATCAGCATTAGCTTTCATGATCGATTTGGTTTTGGTAGATCACCTGGACTCTTGATTAACGACAGAATTCTTAGGGTTGCTGAATTGAAGTATGAATGCGCGATCATCTAGTTTTGTTAAAGCCCCCTGTTAAAGCCCCCGTGAGTCCCCCAACTTTGCGGTGCGACCCAAGGGCGATTTACTCGCCCTAGGAGGCGCGCACCGGGGGGGACTTTGGGAGTTTTGTTCCCCCCAAGCGAGCAATCCCTCGCTTGGGGGGCTAGGGGGGCAAAATCATACCCAGAATCAGCAACGCCAAGGAGATCAACCCAACATCAATAAACTGACACAGGACGATTAAAACTATATGAATATTCCCAACGATCAATTCTGGACTCAATCCGTATTTCCTTCCGGAGGCAATGAAGCCTATGACCGCTTCGGCACTAGCTTAACTGGAGGAGATTTCAATGGTGATCGTCGGGGCGACTTGGCTATAGGCACACCCAACGAAGATGTTGGTGGGGAAACCAACAGAGGTAAAGTCAATGTCCTCCGAGGATCTTCAACAGGCTTAACTAGCTTTGGTAGCCAATTGTGGAACCAGGACAATCTTGCTGGCAGTTCAACTGAAGCTTTCGATCGCTTCGGAGATACCCTGATCTCAGGGGACTTTAATGGGGATGGTTACGATGACTTAGCTGTAGGCACACCTTACGAAGATTGGGGATCGACTACAAATACCGGCATAGTTAACATTATCAATGGTTCTTTCTTTGGTCTGACCAGCACTGGTAACAAATTCTTCACCCAGACAGCCTTTCCTCAGGGGGGTGATGAAGCAGGTGACCGCTTTGGTAGCAGCTTGGCTGCGGGAGATTTTGACGGGGATGGCTATGATGACCTGGCTATCGGTGCTCCTTATGAAGATATTGATGGGAACAGTGACGTAGGTAAAGTCAATGTCCTCCAAGGATCTTCAACAGGTTTAACTAGCTTTGGTAGCCAATTGTGGGAGCAAAACAATCTTAGTGGTAGTTTTAATGAAGCTTTCGATCGCTTTGGAGAGACCCTAACTTCAGGGGACTTTAATGGGGATGGTTATGATGACTTAGCTGTAGGAACGCCTCACGAGGATTTGGGATCGATTAAAGATACTGGCATAGTTAACATTATCAATGGTTCTTTCTTCGGTCTGAGGAGCACTGGTAACAAATTCTTCTAAGTACAGGACAAAAAGCGAAGAGAGTGGCGAAACTCGCAGTCAAATTGTGTAAAATTAAAGAACAGACGGCGCAAATAATCAAAGCCACAGCGAAAAATGCTTTTGGCTTTACGCCCATGCTTT
>NZ_JAAHIE010000459.1:0-5940 GCF_010671945.1 Moorena sp. SIO4E2 | reverse complement strand
TGAATTTATTCAGCGCTGGTACTATAGTCAGATTCAAGACAAAGCAGAAGCACAACGACTTAAAGAAAGCCTGAGCAACTTACTATCTGAGCATCAGCAGATTAAACTTTTGGCACAAAACCCCCTATTGTTGACGATTATTACTTTAATTCACCGCTATCATTTCCGATTGCCTTTGGAGCGCTATCAGCTTTATGACCAGGCAGTAGACCTGTTATTAACCTCCTGGGATAATCAACCAGATATTAATAAACCAGATATTAGTAATAATCAGAAGCTGAAATATCTGGGATTGAATGATTGCAGACGATTGATGGAACGTCTCGGGTATTGGATGCATACCCAGGAGAGTAAAAAGGAAAAAGGTAAAAAGCAGAAAGAAGGTAGGATAGTAATTAATCGAGATGAACTGATCGCTTGGTTTGGTAGAGAAATTCAAACCCTGAAACAGATTCAGTTATACGATGCCAAGGCAGAAGCCAAACGGTTGCTTAATTTGATTAGCGTTCGCGTAGCGGCTCGTACCGAGCATCGCGTAGCGGCTCGTACCGAGCATCGCACTGGCATTTTAACACAACAAGGGTTGGATGGTTACGCCTTTATCCATAAAATATTTCAAGACTATCTTTGTGCTCAAGAAATTAACTATCAAGCCGATAATGAAGAGAATTTTGATATTATCCTGACTCATATCCAAGACTATCTCCATGACTCCCACTGGCAAGACGTGTTGCTCCTACTAATTGCTCAGCTTAAACCAAAAAAAGCCGCTAAAGCAATTCAGGAAATTTTAAATCATGACAGTGAGTATGAGTCTTGGTTACATCGAGATTTATTATTTGCTGCCACTTGCCTTGCCGAAAATCCTCAACCCTTGAAGATAGCAGATAATTCCCTACTGCAAGAGATTTTAGCAGCATTGGTTACCCTAGCAGCCAGTGATTCACGGCGAGTTGGTTACCAAATTCATCAGCAAGTCTTTCAAACCCTTTCCGACTTGAATCAAACTGAGATTAAACTTGACGTTTTACAACTGTTGAAAGATAGAGCCAACTCTCAGAAAGATACACAATCCCAGGAACGCCAAGTCGAGTTAGGGCAAAACCAATTAGGGCAAAACCAGTTAGAGCAAAACCAATTAGGGCAAAACCCGACAGTCCTCAAAACCTTTTTGGCAGGGCTAGAAGATAAAAATAATACCGTGCGTCACCAGGCCAGTGAGATATTAACTAGTGATAGATTAACTAGTGTAACTAAATTAGACTATCCCGACTATTATCTCACTACTACCGAGCACACTAGTCTTCAAAAAAATATTCAGAACTTATCACTAAGCGCTATTGTCAGATTAGACAATACTTCAGAAAGCTTAGTAAATACATTGCTGAGCTGGCTAAAAGATGACGATGCTACCATTCGTTCTGAAGCAGCTTTAGCATTAGGTGAATTGGATCAGGTTTCTGAGCCAGTAGTGAATAGCTTGTTGATGGGGCTAAACGATAAAAATGCTCGTGTTCGTTACTCCAGTATCTGGGCATTGGGCAAATTGAAGCAGCATGGTAAAACCGTTGTGAGTGCCTTATTGACAAGGCTAAACGATCAAAATTCTCGTGTTCGTTGCTTGAGTGCTTCGGTCTTGGGTAAATTAGAGCAGCCTGGTGAAACCGTAGTCAGTGCTTTAGTCACATGCCTCAAAGATAAAGATTCTGATCTCCGTTGTGCCGCTGCTACTGCTTTAGGTCAGTTAGGTAATGGTCAGTTAGGGAACCTTTCTGAAACAGTTGTCAGTGCCCTACTACCACAACTAGAGGATCAAGATTCTGATGTACGTTGTGCCACTATTAATGCCTTGAGCCAGTTGGGTAATTCTTCACAAGTTGTGATCACTGCCTTGCTGGGGTGCCTCAAAGATGAGGAGTCTGGTGTACGAGCCTCAGCTGCTGAGACCTTGGCTGAGTTAGGTAAACCATCTAGTTATGTGTCCAGTGCTCTTGCACAATGGATTGAGCTGCACCAAGCCTCAGACTATGTTGGTAGTGGGATTGATGCTCTATGGAATTTGGAGAACCCAAAGTAGGTTATTAGTTATAGGTCAGATCATTTTTGGCAAAAATCACCATTCTATTCTGAAGAAAATCAATAGTTTTAGGATAAATCCATTCTGGAACCTTTGGAGATTCTTGGTCAAATACAATGTGATAAGGATAGTTTTCCTCTAAAAGATCGCTAAAAAATTTGTATAGGGAAGGATAGTCATTTTTAAGACGGACAATAAATCTTTTGTAGTAGCGGGAATTAACCGCAATATAGTCTGGTTTTCGGTCTTTCAATCTCTCAAGGTTATACCATTGTGTATCTTCTTCTCTATCTTCCTTCTCCCAGCGTATATGTGTTGACCACTGCAGGCGTGCCATGATCCAGGGATTATCTTTAAATAGACGGCTAAACTTTTTTTTACGCCCGCTAATATCTGGCATTATTTGTTCTGTTAAAATCACCCCTGGTATCTTACTAAATTGTGGAGAATAGGCACTCGATTCTATTGAACTTCCCTTTTCAATATTTGTTTTTACCCACTCTTGAGCTACCATTCGAGGGTCTTCTGTAAAACGCTTACCCACATAAAAACTGCAAATCAAGTTGTAACTTAAAATAACTAGTAAAAGTCCAATCATTAACCACCGATTTCCCTTGATTTTATTCCAGAATAGACCAGAAATAATTAAACCAAAAGGAACTATTGGCATGACGAAGCGAGTTTCCATTCTCGGAAAAGAGCCAAACTTAAAATAATATAATAAAAATACACTAAAAAGTAACAATATCCCTTTATGTTCGAGGGGTTTTTCCTTGTCTACAGCAAGACTATAAAAACAAAATAAGAAGCCAAGCAAAAACACTAACCATGATGGTAAACCGATAATTTCTTGGATGGCGACAACAAATTCCCCAAAACTATTCCCTTCTGCAATTCCCCCATAGACAGGGGTGACAATATAGTTGTACCAAAAATGCTCCCAAAAAGTATAATAGTCAAGTAAGGCAAAGGGATTGCATACCAAAAAACCAATAATGACCATCGAAAGACCAATAATAAGTTTTTTGTCGAACAGTGATTTTTTCCATTGCCTCCATGATCTCGAAGTCAAGGAAAGAACATGAGCAACAACAATTCCCATTCCTATTGCCAAACCATTATATTTAGTAGCTGTGGCAATTCCCGTGCAAAAACCAGCTATAACATAATCCGATAACTTGCCAGATAACAAAATATTTTGAGCGAAATAGAAGGATAATAACATCCAAAACATTACGGGAATCTCTGTTGTCAAAAAATGACTAAAGCTGATGAAGCCTGCGCTGGTAGCAAAAATAATTGTCACTAGGCGAGCTGGGAAAACCCCAAAAAACCTCTTGCAGATCTGATAGACTAAAATAATTGAACCTAAAAACAGAAAAACTGTTAGCATTCTTGACCAGAGGAGTTTAGCTGGATTAATATCATCGGCGGATAGATGTAGAGTATTGCCGATTAATTCAAAGGGTAAAACAGATAAAAAGTAAACAAAATAGGTATGAAAAGGTGGCTTCTGAAATGATTCGGGATTGAAAGGTAATTTTCCAGCTTGAAAAAGTTCTTTAAAGCCCATTTGGTCAGGATTCCATTCTTCCACCCATCCCCAATTAATCCCGTAGATACAGAAAACTAGACCCAAGAAAAGAGCAAATAGCAAAACCTTGTCTAATTTTTTGAGCATTTTAGCACTATTCATATCATGTCTGCTTGATTACTTACGATACAGCAGTTTTCAATTGGGTTAGGTACTTTCGTCTTGGGTTTTAGGGAGCAGGGACTGCAGTCGCTCTCAGAAAAAATGGCTAAAAGTATTGCTAGGCAACGCTTTTAGCCATTGAGATACTATTTAGTATAAAAAATCAATTATCAAAATCTCAAAGCTATAAACAATAGTAGTTTGAGGCGACTAAAGTATATAGCTTAGTCTAACAGGTACC
The DNA here is from genome assembly GCF_010671945.1 of Moorena sp. SIO4E2. Classification (NCBI taxonomy): domain Bacteria; kingdom Bacillati; phylum Cyanobacteriota; class Cyanophyceae; order Coleofasciculales; family Coleofasciculaceae; genus Moorena; species Moorena sp. SIO4E2. Next base: position 1,926 of record NZ_JAAHIE010000459.1, on the reverse strand, counting down.
GAAAAGCCATTAATAATAACTATCAAGATTTCAGCATCCTGTATCCGTAAGTTGTCAGATACCTTTAAATCGACAAAAATTCCACATCCTTAGTCATATTCAACGTATCCACAATCTTTTCCCCAGTATGATAAGCCGCTAGCAGAACTTCGCTAGTTTTGCCCCATGCGATCGCACCATTAGCATCTAGAGCGATAGCGGCAAAATCTCGCTGATTCTTCCGAGCTTCCTTAAATGAACGCTCCATTGCATTAACCAGGGATAAACCATCAGTGACTCGCACCACAATCCTTGCTGCTAGACACTCTTCCATAATGTCTTCCCCGATACCGGTGCAGCTCACTGCTGCATTTGCCGTAGCGTAATTTCCTGCTGGCATCGCCGAGTCACTGACGCGACCAATCCGTTCAAAACCCTTACCACCAGTAGAGGTCCCTGCTGCCAGATGACCCCGGCCATCTAGTACAACCACACCAATGGTTCCCCGTCGAGCTTCAGAGCTGGTCACCAATTCGTCCTCAGCAATAACCCCCGCCATCTTATGGCTAAAATTGGCCTGCCTTTCTTGGAGCCACTCTTGTAACCGCAGCTTCGTCATAGGATTGTAAACCGGGAGTTGAAGGTCTCGTAACAATTCTGCCGCTCCATAGTCCGACAGCACGCGGTCATCGGAGCCTTGCAACGCTTCTGCCAGCTGAATCGGATGCTGCACTCGCGACACATTAATCACACCGCTGAAGCGTTGAGATTGACCTTCCATCAGGGACGCACTCATCCGGATTTGCCCATCTGATTGCAACACCGAACCGGTTCCAGCATTAAAGCGGGGGTCATCTTCTAACAGTTGGCAACCTCGGACAACAGCATCAGTCGCACTAGTACCGTTCACTAACAAGGCATAAATCTCCTCAATAATTGAGTGGAGGGACTTGCGAATCGCATCAGCCCCTCCTTTGCCTTTTATAGAACTACCAGCACCACCGTGGATAATGACTTTGGGACACACCGTCTTCACAAACATACACAATACTGAAGAAAATATTAAGGATTAGAACACATAGTGTGAATTATGAGACTCTGATGTGTCAAGTATGAAAATATACAAAACACAAAAAGTTCACTGACAAAACCTTTGGAAGTAGCCCTGGTTATCGTTTATACCTCATCCCTGCTTCACACCAGATTTCCTTCTGCGACAGCGTTCTGAGCAATATTTGACTTCCTCCCAACAATCTTCCCATTTTTGGCGCCATGTAAAGGAACGTTGACAAACAGGGCAAATTTTTGTTGGCAGGTTCGATTTGGATTGCTTACGTGTCATATTAGTTTTATTATAAACTATGAATAATTATAATTGTAACATTTTATTAAGTTATCTCAAGTTTATTTAAGTTTATTTAACAAAAGTTAATTATACAGCGGTTAATTGTTAATTGTTAATCGTGAATTGTTAATCGTGAATTGACCACTTTTGAGTTTTGATTGTCTATAGAAATTCTAAATAGGTTGTGAAATTTCACGGGGGCAGGATACCCGTACTCACCAGGATTTTGGGTTTCTGAATTTTCACAACTCGTTTATAAAACCTATAATTTTTCCGACTTATCAAGTACTTCGTCCTAGGTTTTAGGCAATAGGTTTTAGGCAATAGGGAGTAAGGATAAGCCAATTGACTGTACATCATTACTCGGAGAAATGCTATAGTAGTGGACAAAAGAACTCTTCTCGCCTGTCCCAACTAATCGATAACTAGATAACCATTAATCAAACTAAGAGGATATCTGAAAAGTGTTTTTATAGTGAATTTTGCCCCCCTAGCCCCCCAACTTTGGGGGGAAAAAGAGTCCGTTTGCTTCTAAAAGTCCCCCAAGATTGGGGGATTTAGGGGGCTTGGATGTAGCAAATGAGACTTCTCAGACAACCTCT
>NZ_JAAHIE010000458.1:0-5970 GCF_010671945.1 Moorena sp. SIO4E2 | reverse complement strand
AACTCTGACCATTTCGGCATTGTTGTTTGTACCAATAATCGTAATTGGGAACAGTTTGCAGAACGGATAGATGAAGCTGTAAAAGCAGAGGAAACTTTACAAGGCAAACTAATTCGTGTGGTACGTCCTGCTAAATGAGGTGATTTCTGCTAAAAATCTTTAGCATTATCTGGTTTGTTTCAGCCTAAAGCAAGACACTAAATTGATGTATCAACAATAAAAGGCTTGCTCCCAAGTGGTTTCATATTGTATGCCAGGAGGCGGACTTGAACCGCCGACACGAGGATTTTCAGTCCTCTGCTCTACCAGCTGAGCTATCCCGGCTTGCTTTTTTTGACGCCTTATTAAGGCTAACAAATCTAGTCTGGATTTGCAAGTAGATCAGAAAATTTTTTTTTGCGATCCAGCTTCAATTTTTGTCTACTGTCCCCTGCTCCCGATTCCCGATTCCCGATTCCCGATTCCCGATTCCCGATTCCCGATTCCCCACTTTGCCGCGAAGTCTAGGATATAACCAAATCACTCAACCACCCTCAGCCAATGTTTTCCCTAACTCAAACCAGTACCCGCCAGCGAGAAATCCTAGAAGTTGTCTTCCGAAACGGTTGGGATTACATGCGAGGACTCCTAACGGGCAACAAAAATAATGACGAACCTCAACTCCCCACTCCTGCTGTCCTTCGCAACATTTTAATCGATTTAGGTCCGGTGTACGTTAAGTTAGGACAACTGCTGTCTACCCGTCCCGACCTATTACCAGGAGCCTATGTTGAAGTCCTGACTGACTTGCAAGCCAATGTACCAGCAGTAGCCTGGAGTGAAATCGAAAGCCTGCTACAGCAAGAACTAGCCAAGCCAATCTCAGAAACCTTTACTACCATCAATCCCCAAGCCATTGCTGCTGGTTCCATTGGTCAAGTCCATCGGGCTACCCTCAAAAATGGTCAAGAGGTGGCTCTGAAAGTGCAACGTCCTGGGATTGACCAGATAGTTGCCCAAGATATTGCTATCATTCGGGGCTTAGCGGAGTTAGTCTCTCTGACGGAATTTGGTAAGACTTACGATATCGTTGTCATAGCAGATGAATTTGTTACTGCCCTAGAAGCAGAACTGGATTTTACCCAAGAAGCTAACTATACCGATAAACTCCGCAGTAATCTATCCAATAGCCGCTGGTTCGATTCCCAGCAATTAGTGATACCAAAGATTTACTGGGATTTGACCAGCCAAAAGCTACTTACCATTGAGTGGCTGGAAGGGGCACCTCTGCTATCGGCGCAATTATCACAAACTCAAGAGGGCAAAGATCCCCAGACCCAGCGACGGGAAATTACCACCCTGTTATTTCGGGCTTTTTTCCAGCAGGTTTACATTGATGGCTTCTTCCATGCTGACCCCCATCCCGGAAACATATTTTATCTGAGGGATGGTCGTGTCGCTTTATTAGACTGTGGCATGATTGGACGCTTAGACCCCCGCAGCCAACAGATTTTGACGGAGATGCTCCTAGCAATTGTAGATTTAGATGGCAAGCGATGTGCTCAGTTAACCCTACAACTATCTGAAGCCGGTGAGTCGGTCAATTTATCTGGCCTGGAAAATGACTATGACCGCATGCTGCGCAAGTATTACAACCGAAGCCTCTCCAAAATCAACTTTAGTGAAGTGTTTTATGAGATACTGCAAGTCTCGCGCAATAATAAAATCCGCTTACCCGGTAATATGGGTTTATATGCCAAAACCCTAGCTAACTTGGAAGGGGTTACCCGTGGATTTTATCCTGACATTAACCTGCTCGACCAAATCAAACCCCTGATTACGGAAGTGTTTCGGCGTCAACTCCTGGGAGATGATCCCTTACAAACCCTTCTGAGAACTATTTTAGATCTCAAAAGCCTGTCATTGCGATCGCCTTCTCAAATCGAATTATTTTTAAACCGGGTTAGTTCCGAAACCCTGAAGTGGAATATTACCGTCCCAGAGCTAGACAAACTACGTTACAGTATCGATGATTCCGCTAATCGACTTTCCTTCAGTATTGTAGTCGGTTCCCTGATTATCGGTGCAGCAATTGTGGCCTCAGGAAGCCAAACTCCCCAGATGTTAGTGGTTACTAATATCCTGTTTGCTGCTGCTAGTTTTTTAGGATTGTGGCTGATTGTCAGTATTTTGCGTTCGGGACGGTTACGATGATTTGATAAGGGAGTAGGGAATCGGGAATCGGGAATCGGGAATCGGGAATCGGGAATCGGGAGCATTCAGCTATCAGCTTGTAGGGTGGGCAAAAACATTTTGGTTCTTTTGATTATTCTAGATTAGATTACTTTGCCCACCCTACTTTAATTGGTATTTTTTTTTACTATGGCTGACGGCTGACAGCTATCAGCTATCAGCTTGTAGGGTGGGCAAAAACATTTTGGTTCTTTTGATTATTCTAGATTAGATTACTTTGCCCACCCTACTTTAATTGCTATTTTTTTGTACACACAAGTCTTTGATCCCCCCTAACCCCCCTTAAAAAAGGGGGGAATTAGATTCAAAAGTCCCCCGAGCGAGCAATCCCTCGCTCGGGGGATTTAGGGGGATCTGAACCAGGGATTCAAGCCACTAAAATTTACCGCTTACAAATCCTGTAATTTTCCTTCGGATTTAGCTGTCATTGCCTCCTCAAGTAAGAAGTCTAACTTCCCATCGGCGATATCAGCTTCAAGCTGTTTATCCCAGAGTAACCAGTCTTTTTCAGCAAACCACTCTCTCAAGCGCACGAAATCTTCCTTAGAGAGAGCCTCAATTTCAGCTTGAATCTTTTCTACTTTTGTCATCATAAAAAAATGACTGCAATCCTAGTGATTAAATCTCTATAGTCTAGCATAAAAATTAACTTGCTCTAGGCTAGATTTTTTAGCTTGTAGGGTGGGCAAAAACAGTTTGGCTATGCGTGAGTATTGATAGATTAGATTACTTTGCCCACCCTACTTTAATTGCTATTTTTTTGTACTGCTTAGAGTAGAGTAATGCCAGATTGTTGAGAGATTTGGCAACAGATGGGTGTTGTTGACCTAGGAGTTTTTTCAACATCTCCCGGACAGCCCCAATACTTTGAGCAAGCGTATCACTCGCCGATACTAACCTACTGGCATGGCCGTTTCTCCGAAGTAAAAAGAGTGCCTTTGCTCATTTCAGTTATGTTTATTCTACAACAAGATACTGGCTATTCCGGAAAGTTTGTTAGCTAACCTCAAGAGTGTTGAACCCTTGACCATTCGGTCACGCTGCGCGAACGGTTAGCTGCGGGGGATAATCCCCCGAACCCCCTTTTTTGGTGAGATTTAAGAATCGCTCTAACCAGGGTAATGCCTGGTTATAAGCCCCTTGACCTTGGTAAAACCAACCTAGACCCTGGAAAGGTTTGTTTGACATCCTCCCCCCACATAGCGCCATCTTGCTATGCTCGATGTCTTAGTGGGGGATTCCTAACTCTCGCGAATTAGGTTTTCTGCTTCGTCTCGTGCCAACTAGAGTATCGTGACCAATACTCCCCGTCGCTTCCAATCCACAGACATTTTCTAGCACGCTATGCCCTAGCGCACTTACTCCACGATTCCTAATTTCTTGGCTAGCTGCTACATCCCGTGTAGTTGTATATCCACAATCAAAGCAATGCTGAAAACGAATATCTAGAGTTTTCTTTCCTGTATGTGCGCCACAGTTAGGACAAATCTGAGAAGTCCCATCCTTATTGACTTTGGCAAAATATACGCCACGACGAAAACAGACCCACTTTAATATATTTACAAACTGACCGAATCCAGCATCGACACTGTGTTTTGAAAGCATCCCTCTTTGCCATGAGACAAAGTTGATATCTTCTAAAAATATCATGCCAGCACCATCACACAAATGATGAGCCAGCTTAAAATGCCAATCTTTACGAGTCTCAGATATTTGCTGATGTAGTCTAGCTATTTTCTGGTTTAACTTGTGCCGATTATTCGAGCCTTTTTGTTTGTTCTTTAGCCTACGTTGTAGCAATTTCAGCTTACGTTGTAGGGTTTTCAGAAATCTAGGTCGCTTAATCTCTTCGCCATCACTGGTAGCAACAAACTTGTCAAAGCCCAAATCCACACCTCGCGGATGACCGTGAGGCATGGGATTAGGAACGTCAACATTTAGTTTAAGTGATAGCATCACAAAGTAACCAGATGCCTTTTTAACTACTCTTGCTTGTTTGACTTCAAACCCAAAGGGAATAGGTCTAGATTGTCGCCATTTCACCCATCCCAGTTTGGGAATCTTAATAGCATCATTTCTGATCGGGTTTTTCCCTAACTGTGGAAAAACAAAAGAACGCATCCGATACTTATTTTTAAACCGTGGGAAACCAAAACCCCTAGCCTTCATATCATCCCAAGCTCTATCTAAGGTTCTTAATGTTTGCTGTAGAACTTGAGAGTGAACTAATTTGAGTTGAGGATAGACTTTCTTAGCTTCGGTTAACTGTTTGGCTTGCAAATGGTAGTTAGGAAATGGTTCGTTAGCAGGAATGATGTATTCATAATGAATCGAACAAGCATTTATAGACGACTTACGAGATGCACACCAATCTTTACGCTGTCTAAGGGCGAAGTTCCAAACCGATCGACATATATCTAGCGTTTGCTCGATAGTAGCAATCTGTTCGGTATTTGGTTCTAGCTTGTATTCGTAGGTCATTGTTAGCATACAAGTATTATACCTGACACAGGTTATAATGCTGTGTCAGGATTTAATGTATTTGAGGTGCGACCCGAAGGCGCTTTCCTAGGCCGGGGAACCCGGCCTAGGAAAGCGCCCAAAGACCGAACCAGAATGAGGGGTAGACAGGAAAACAATTCCCCTCGTCCCAGATGCGATCGCTTCCCATTTGCCAAAGTCCCTAGCACTGCGCAGCATCTGTTTAACCAGCAGTCCCCCCATACTGTGAGTAACGAAAATTATTGGGCGATCGCCTATCTCATAACTATCCAGTAGATCTAAACTATTAGTCGCCCGGTCTACCAGAGGCATAGAATTACCCTTCCATCTAAACGGTTGTACCTCATAAGCCAGAGACCAAATTCCCACATCTGATAAATCTTGCCCCAGCCAAGCAGGCCAAAAATTATCATCATCTCGCCGTTCTTGCGGGTGCCAAGTACTTAGCGCATCACCCCCGAGTCCATGGACAAAAATGACATCCCCACGGCGATCGGGATTCTGAGCACCATAAATTTCAATTAAATCGTTACGATCACTCACAGACTAGCTCTCCAGGAATAAAGGTCATTGAGATTATTATTGAGATGCTTCGTGACCCTGATCCTCAGCTAGGGTGCTGGCATCGGAACAATTGACACCGATGGGGTTAATCGCCATACCCTTACCACATCTTGCTATTGCATAGATTAGCTACTGATTGAGTCGAGAGAAATCCAGAAAGTGCCAATAAATTCTCTGTCTACCCCATATTCCGCCACGCCCTACTCCCTGTTCCCAGATCCGCTGTTCCCTGTTCCCTATTCCTCTATTTTTATCCGGATAAAAAAAATACTTATTTTTCCTCTGTGGGGCTTGAAAGTCGAGTGTCAGACTTTAACTATGGCGGCATCTTGAGGTACCATTCAAATAATGGTATTGTTATAGATGCTAAACTAGGTACCGGTGAAGAAGGATTTGATGCTAGAGTCCAAGCAGGGGCTCAGTTCAAATTTTAATAGTAAGGTATTAAAGATTAGTTAATTGCAAGGTTGAAAGTTGTTCGCGTAGCGTGGCCTTTTGGCCAAGGTTGCAGGTTAGCAGGTTGAAGGTTAAAGGTTGAATCTTGGATTCTAAATTCTAAATTCTAAATTCTAAATTCTAAATTCTAAATTCTAAATTCTAAATTCTAAATTCTAAATTCTAAATTCTAAATTCTAAATTCTAAATTCTAAATTCTAAATTCTAAATTCTAAA
>NZ_JAAHIE010000457.1:0-5975 GCF_010671945.1 Moorena sp. SIO4E2 | reverse complement strand
TGGACCAAAGTAGCTGCTGAACAGACCATGGGCAGGGTCTCTGTCGGCACTATACTGGTCGTAGTCTTTCTGTGCCTTAACAATCCGCTGAATATCTTCTGGCTCAGTTAGAGGCTCAGCCTGCTCCACCATTTGCCAATATAACGCCAAGTAGTCTTTGTAAGCCTCAAAGACTTCCGTTTGCACTGTCTCTAGGGAATCAATTTTGGCAAACAGTAGATACTTAGAGAAGTATTGGTTGGCATCGTAAAACTTCATTTCTAAGTTTTGTGCCAAGTCCTGATAGCGATCGCGAATTACTCGCATTGGTTCAATGTATTTTTCCTGATAGGCTTCATCCCTGAACAATGGCTGAAAGTCTAGAACCACCAGAATCTTCTTTTTGCCAAAGGCTAAGAAGTCAATCCCTAGCAAAGGGAGATCGTAACAGTGACTGGGATAGATCACACTGTTAAACACTTGGGAGACTGGTCCCACATCCATGTAGGTATAGCGAATCTTCCGCAATTCCGGGCATTGGTAACACCAGCTTTGAATAATTGCCCGATGTTTAGCGCGATCGCTTACCTGGCGTTCTAAGCCTGGGGGAATTGGTTGACTGCTTAAATCAAACTGCTTGAATAGCTCTTTTTCCAGATAGTCCAGGAAAGGCTGATACATTTATATTGCTCGTATACATAGTAAAACCCTTACTGAGCATAGAGGATCGCCATACTTCCTGTCTCATTTCTCCCAGACAAAGAAATAATCGTTAACATTTTGCTTTAGAAGCCTGACTAAGGGTAAGCATTCAGCCGTCAGCTATCAGCTAATGCGCTACGCCCACGCTACAGATGCTGCTATTAGCTAATACGCTACAGATGATGCTAGCAGGAGCTTTAACTGCATGGGGTCGGATCTGTAAAACCAGCCGGGATTTTCTACCAGTCCTACCAGCACCCCCGATGCTGGTTTACTATCGACGGTTTGATGAACTGACGGCTGACTGCTGATAGCTCAATGCTTACGACTAAGCCACGCAAATACCCATCCCCAAATGCCCATACCCATATCTACCTAAGGGGAAGCTTTCCTTGCCACCCTGTCAAAGCATTAGCAAGGAAAGCGCTGCCAGTCAATAGGGATTACTTAAAAACTAATCCTTCATTGTGTTATATGGCAAGGTACTTCATCAAAACTTTGCAAACTCACCAGTCAAATGTACTGAAAATCCCAGTTTTTTCTGTAAGTAGTAAGTAAATAGTAATAAATTACTGAATAGATTACTGAATAGATTATTTTAATTAATTCCCTTTGAGGCGTAATTCGCTAATTTTCCGATTTTAAAGGGAAAATTAAAGTCTTAAGTGCCATTCTATCCGCCTCATCCATGATGGCGGTTTTTACAGCGCGAGTTTTTAGATTAACCTTTAATGATGACTTTAACCCCATTAACTACTATAGCATCAGTATCGATAACTAACCGAGAACTTCAAACTAAACCAGAACTCCAGTTACTCCTTTATTGTGTCCGAACCAGTATCGACGAAACGACTGCTGAGTCTATCAAACGCTTACTGCTTGAGCAAGACATCGACTGGACTTATCTGCTCAAAACAGCTCGCCGTCAGAAAGTCTTACCGCTGCTGTACAATAGTCTCAAAAATACCTGCCCAGACCTGGTTCCCCAGAACATCCTCAAACAACTCCGAGATTATTTCCAGCACTTAGTAGTACACAACACATTTCTGATTCAGAAACTACTCAAGCTCCTGACTCTTCTGGAGAAACACGGAATTTCTGCTATCCCCTTCAAAGGCCCTACCCTTGCTGTTTCAGTTTACGGCAATCTGGGGCTGCGGCAGTTTGGTGACTTAGACATCCTGGTTGATCACCAAGACATCCCGAGAGTGAAAGAATTACTGCTGTCTCAAGGGTATGAATTGCAAAAAGACCTAGGCTGGGAGTATCACTTTGTGGATAAAAAGAGTCGAGTCTGTATTGACCTTCACGAGGGGATTGTACCCGATTTATTCTGTTTGCCATTAGATTTTGAGTATTTGCGATCGCATCTTCAGCCTCTATCTGTTGCTGGTAAGACAATCTCTACTATCTCGCCAGAACAGATGCTGTTAATTCTCTGTGTGCAATTGGGCAAAGACTGTTGTCACTGGAGTGTACGTCTGGCTCAGTTATGCGACGTTGCTGAACTACTGCGCACTCATTCCCAGTTAGATTGGCGCAGAGTACTCGCAGAGGCTGAAAAGCTCGGTTGTGAACGCATGCTCTTGCTTGACCTTTGCCTAGTCAGGGATTTGCTGGGAGTCACGTTGCCACAGATAATCCTAAATAAATTGCAATCCCAACCAGTCTCCCAATCCCTCGCTATCCAAGTACGATCACAGCTTTTCCGTGACTTTGAAGTCGGCCCTAAGCTCTCAGAAGCAAAAGGGTTTTGGGCTTTTTTCTTGTCCTACAATCATCGCTTTTACTTCACCATGAGAGAGCGTCTGCATGACAGAGTGATGTACTGTCTCCATTGGCTAAAAAACAGTTTGTTTGTTACCGTCATGCCCAACGAAGCAGATTGGGCGTTACTGTCCCTGCCTAGAGTGCTAGCTTTCCTGTATTATCCAATCCATATAATACGGCTGTTAATTAAGCATGGGATACAACCAATTTTCAGAACTGATCACGAGCCCCACTCCTTGTAAAATTTTTGGCCTTGCTTAATAATGGCATGATTTTAAGCGCACCTCTAGAATGGGCATGTTTGCGTGGAATGGGCATCAGGTGTAGAACTGGCATCTTGCCAGTTTCCTGCTTATTTTCGCGCGGGCAGGATGCCCAGTCTACTCCTATTAATTCCAAGACTGACGCAACGCCTCATATTTATATATAATTTTTCAAAATTATTCGGTAAATTCAATTTACCAAAAGATTTGGGTTTAAAGCCCCGTCCTTCTAGGACGGCTTTTTCTTAAGACTTTGTATTGACAGTTTGTACTAGGTGTGCTACTATAAAATTATAAACAATAAACTAAAAGATTAGATAGATATTATCTAACAATAAGTAGACAACGTAAAAAATCTGCAAAAGAGTGCAGATTGCGTGATTCCGTCTAACGACTTGAACGTCTATGAAAAATTTAGATAAAAAAAGTACCTATCTATCTATATAAAAAAAAAGAAGGTACGGTGGGGCACACCGAAACCTAGATCTATGATCAGAACGCTTAGGTCGAATCGGCCTCTACTCTTTCTGGTTCCGACCTGGCTGAGCAAGTCGGCTCGTTGAAGTAAGAATCCCCGTTCTTACAGGACGGGGAGTGTCAATTACCCCCTCTTGATGCAGTCGGTCATGAGGGTAACCCCCACAGGTCGGCGCTGTTTTGCGACTCCCGACTCCCTAAATCTGATCACCAAACCGATGCTCTAGAGGGAACTATCTAAAGCAGCAGCTACCACCCGATGCTCTTGATCCTTCATCAGTTCTGCCCATGCTGCTTTAGCATCGGGGGAATCAAATCGTTTGAGGGCACGGGCAACATGCATCCGAATACGCCACCATTGTGAATCTTTCAGAGCCAAAATTTGCTGCAATGCCTCAGTTTCCTTAACAGTACCAGCCAGTAACCCTAGGGCATCAATTCCTGCTTCTCGGACAGTTGGGTCTTCCCCTGCTAAGCCGCAAATACAAATACTATAGAGTTCTTCTGGACAAGACATTTCCACCAAAGCAGCAAGAATGCTACGGCGCACCAGCCAGTGATCATCCTGTTGAAAGGTAGTGACCAGATGAGATATCGACACGTCTCCATACTTAGACAAGGAATTGGAAGCTTCTGCCCTTACATTGGGATCTTTATCAAATTGCATCAAATTTAACAACGCAGCATAGGACTCGTCAGTCCGTTTATTCCCCAGTCCCATTGCCACAAAGGAGCGCACTAAAAACTCTGGGTCCTTAAGTTTACTTTTGAGTAGGGGAACAGCTACATCTGAACCATACTCTCTCAAAGCAGTAAGTGCCCTGAGGCGATCCTGGGCATTTGGACTTTTGAGAGAGATTTCGATTTGGCGGATGTCCATAGCACTACAGAGGCAGCTTTTTTTACATTTCTTAACAGCTTTAATCAAAGATTATCATAATTTAGTATAATTCTCATCAAGTGAACTAACCCTAGCTTCCCCTAGTAGCTAAGGCTAGTTCACTTTATAGTTTTTGTGAACCGTTGCGTTGATGAGATGGTAAGGTCAACCTTAAACCTTAAACCTTAAACCTTAAACCTTAAACCTTGGCCAATAGGCCACGCTACGTGAACAACCTTCAACAAAGATCAACCATGACGACTCAACTAAGCGACTATATCAAAGAGCTAATTACCAAAGCCAGAATTGTCAGCTTTACCAACTGGCAACACTCCTATCCCCCAGGGATTATCGAGCATTTCCAGGCAGCTGATGATCACGGTCGCTATCTTACCGATGATGACTTGCAGCAGATTAAAGCCTGTTCACCAGATACGGAACCCTTAATCAATACAGCCAAATTTTTGCGGGATAACGCTTCTGATATCGTTTCCGAAGCGCGGGAAACCGTATTGGCTCAATATCCTGATATTACTAAACCAGGGGGTGGTCTTTATCCCCCCCCACGAGCAGAAGCCTGTTGGCGAGATTTTTGGCATTTCCTCCGTTGTATTACCTATGGAATTGCTGGCAGTAGCACCAACTTTACTAGTGCTGAAGGACTGCACTATATGAATTTGTTGTACAAAGAATTGCAAGTTCCAATCGCCGCAATGGTATCAGGATTAGAAGAGATAAAGGCAGCTAGTTTAAAGCGATTATATGAACCCGAAACAATAGCTCCCTATTTTGATCATTTAATTAATAAATTGAAAAAATTTAGCTAAACCAATAAATCAGCAAAATAACTATAAACTATAAAATTTAAACGAGATAGTAATGATTTTTAATTAAATTAAAATTTAAAATTTAAATTAACAAAGCAATGTCTATATCCAAATTTAAATACTTCTTTGATTGCTGTGTAGGAACCTGGGTGGCACAACGTACCTATCATAATCTGACTCACCAGGAGGTAGAGCGCTCCCTTACAGAATTCACCATTGAACCCCTGTCTTCTCCCCTTAAAACTAAGGTATTGATAGATAATCAGCAACCTGACTTACCTAATATCAATGACCTGTGTGGTTATCATCTTGGTTTCGAGACAGTTTCTGAAAAAGGTGAACGGGTGTCCCAACAACTGAATATGCTTTTTGTGCCTCAGGTCGAAGAATCAATGATTATAGAGGGAGATTATTTACGCGATCGCGCCTACGAAGAAGCTAAACCTAAAGTCGCTCATTTTAGCTTCGATACCAATAAACTAGAACTTTTGATGACCACCTACTATACCCGTGTGGTATCTGTTGATTCCATTACCCTGATCAATCCCAACTTAAGAATCCGCAAAATTATCAATTACCAGCGTCCTCCAGAAAGTCAACCCCTAGACAAGGTGGTTCTAGTAGGATTTGGGGTGGAGCAAAAAGCTTAATATAGCAGTTTTTAATTGCCTGAGGTACTTTCGTTATGGGTTTTAGGGAATCGGGAATCGGGAATCGGGAATCGGGAATCGGGAATCGGGAATCGGGAATCGGGAATCGGGAATCGGGAATCGGGAATCGGGAGTCGGGAATCGGGAATCGGGAATCGGAAACAAATCCTGTGTACCTCATTACTATGATAAATGCTATAAATCCTGTTGATGGTTAACTGTTGACAGTTGACTGTTATGTTTCCGTTGATACTAGTTCTGGTCTCCAAACATAACTGTCACAAAAGTTTACAATTACTAATGTTGAAGGATTGGAGCCACGGTGTATAACTGAAGATGTAAATCCGGGTAAAGGCTCTAATTTACTAGATTTGCGTGAGCTACAACACCACCCCAGCTGAATGATCAGCGGGGGTGGTGTTGTAGA
>NZ_JAAHIE010000456.1:0-5981 GCF_010671945.1 Moorena sp. SIO4E2 | reverse complement strand
ATATCAACTAAGGACAAACCCTGCTCGTTGCGGACGCAAAGTTGGCTGTTTGGCAGTAGGCAAAATGGTACGTAGGCAGTTGTGGGCCAGTATGGTGGGGTGGGGGGAATTTAGAGGGAGTCGGGAGTCGGGAGTCGGGAGTCGGGAGTCGGGAGTCGGGAGTCGGGAGTCGGGAGTCGGGAGTCGGGAGTCGGGAGTGGCCTATGGGAAAATTGAATGTACCTCATAAGTATCATAAACAGTATCATAAACGCGCAGTCGATCATCAAACCCAATCCTGATTTCTGATCACACCAAGAAATCCTCTGCTGTTCTAATCTTCCTTTATCCGAAGTTCCCGATTCCCGATTCCCGATTCCCGATTCCCAATTCTAAATTCTAAATTCTAAATTCTAAATTCTAAATTCTAAATTCTAACTTCTAACTTCTAACTTCTAACTTACCGATTCCCCATCTCCCCATCTCCCCATCTCCCCACACTTAGAGTCTCTAACCAGGCTTCAGTAGCTTCGGGATTTAAAGGCTTAGAAAACCAATACCCCTGTCCATATTGACAACGCCAATCACAAAGCTGTGCCAATTGCTTTTCAGTTTCCACTCCTTCTGCCACTACATGTATGCCGAGGTCGTTTGCCAAGTTCACCATCCACCGCAAAATTTTCCCATGTTTGTGATCATCACTCATGCCTTTGACAAAAGAGCGGTCAATTTTTAATATATCTATCGGTAAATTTGGCAAGTAACTTAAGAGAGAATAGCCAGTCCCAAAATCATCAATGCACAACTGAATCTGTCGCTGTTTGAGTTTCTCCAACAGAACTACTGCACTGGTTTCCAGCAGTACACTTTCTGTGATCTCTAGTTTCAAACTCTGGGCATCGAGACCAGAATCCCACAAAATTGTGTCGATTTTACCGATTAGATCCGGTTGGGATAATTGTAAGCTGGAGATGTTAACGCTGATCGTTAAATCCTGATATTGGGGAAACTGTTGTTGCCACTGCCACATTTGTTGGCAAGCCTGGCGTAGTACCCACCAACCCAGTGGCACAATCAGCTTTGTTTCTTCTGCCACTGGAATGAACTCTGCTGGCAACAGCAGTCCCCGTTCGGGATGCTCCCACCGCACCAGTGCCTCAAAGCCAGCCAGCTTATGGGTTTCAAGAGACACAATTGGCTGGTAATAAAGCCGCAATTCTTGGCGCTTAATACCCAAGCGTAAACTATCTTCTAACTCCAACCGCTCTATACTCCGGGTGCGCATGGCAGGGGTAAACAGCTTATAGCCAGTGTTACTCTCCATTTTGGCTCGATAAAGAGCTAGACTGGCGTTGTCAAGAAAAGCAGAGGCTTGGTAATCATCCCTGTCATTGCTAGCAATTCCAATATTGGCACTCAAAAAAATCTCATGGTCATCAATCGAAAAAGGCGTCCGCAGGCTAGTGCCAATCTGTTCTGCTACCAAGGTAGCTTCACTGACATCGTTAATGTCTTTGAGTAAGATAGCTAATTCATCTTCGGACCACCGCGCCACGGTATAGTTAACGGTATAGTTAACGGTAGAATTCAGGGCATCAGTCAAGCGAGAATCAAAAGCCTTTAGCAATTTTGCTCCCACCTGCCGTCCCATACTAAACTGAATGACTTTAAAACGTTCCAAAGCCACCAATAAGACGGCGAATCGATAACCCTTATACCACTTTGACCTCTGGATTACTTGCCTCAACCGTCTCCTAAAACTATCTGCGTTGAGCCAGGGAATCAGGAGGTCATTAAAGGTAGAATCCTGAAACCTTTGTACAGGTTGCTGATCTTGCTGATCATTGTTACTTCTAGCGAACACCTACTTTCTCTATCACCCTGAATTAGCTCAATTGAGTTACTCATTGATAATTGAGCCAAAAAGGAAACCCAAAAGGAAACCCAAAAGGCAAAAGCTGTGGTATAGTTAACCTTTTACCCTATTCTTTAAGCTCAATTTTGTTAATGGTTGTTAACGATGAACATCCTTACTGATGGTTTGACTAAGCAAATCAATAACGCTGTTTGGGGTCATCCTAAGTTGCGGTTATACCGTTTAAATCAGAGGTGGGACTGTTGAATGTTGAGTGAATGTGGACGATAAACAAGCAACGGCCAACTGTCGAAAACCCAACTTCAAGAGAACGCTAGCCACCGTGGAGCACTACCGTGGATCAGTGATGGAACATCTTAGTTAACCATTAGTTAACTAGATTAGTTAACTAGGGAAAACAAAATAGAGCATGGACTAGGGGTAAATCCCATGCCCTATTCTTGGATGCCCACAATTACGAGGTAGTTTTAACTGTTACCCTTTAACCCGTATAGGTAGTTTTTAGATGGCTTAATTGCTTAAGCCTGGTTGACTAGGGAAGCTGATCCCCCTTGAAGTAGGTAGCCAGCGATCGGCTATTGATCGCTGGCTTGGTGTTAACCCTAAAGGACGATTTGCGATCCCTGACTTTAAGGTAAATCGGCAATGTGGCTTTGTCTGTGAGAAAAAGTAATAAATAATTCTAATTGATTACATAATAAAAAGTAATGAGTGTTGAAGAAGCATTGGCGATGGTGGATACGGTCATCAAACCCGAACGCTTAAACGCAGTTCAAGAACTGGTGCTCCGCCAATGTTGGTCAGGACAAACTTATCAAGAGATTGCTGAGGGGTCTGGTTACGACGCCGATTACATTCGGGTGGTTGGCTCCCGCTTATGGCATATCCTGTCAGAGGTGTTTGGAGAGAAGATCACAAAAAATAACATTCGTTCTGTGATCAGGGACCGATTACGAGAGGTCGAGCTTCAGGAGTTGCCAGAGGTCGAGCTGGAATTACCTACAGAGTTCGAATTACCTAGAGGTGTGGTCCCTCTCAATTCTTCTTTTTATATCGAGCGTCCCCCCAATGACTCTCTATGTTACGAAACAGTGTTGCAGCCAGGGGCATTAATCCGAATTAAAGCCCCTAGACAGATGGGTAAAACCTCCCTGATGGTGAGGATTCTTGATCACGCTAGAGCATCTGGCTTCCGCACAGTCGCTCTGAGCTTGCAGCAAGCTGATGCCAATGTCTTTACGGATTTAGAACGATTTTTACAATGGTTCTGTGCCACAGTCACTCGTAGCCTAGAATTACCAAATCGACTAAATGATTATTGGGATGATATCTTTGGCAGCAGTGGTAATACCACAGATTACTTCGAGAATTATCTATTAAAAGAAATAGATACACCGATGGTATTGGCATTAGATGAGGTCAACCTGTTGTTTAATTACCCTGCTATTGCCACGGATTTCCTCGGTTTGCTGCGAGCTTGGTATGAAAAAGCCAAATACGGTGTAACTGGTAGCACAATTTGGCAAAAACTGCGCTTAATTATTATACATTCTACTGACGTTTATATTGCCTTACATATCCACCAATCGCCGTTTAATGTGGGATTATCCATTGAATTGCCAGAGTTTACCAAGGCCCAAGTGCAAGAATTAGCCCGTCGCCACGGAATCGATTGGGGTACTGATGATTCGAGGGTCGATCACGTATCTTTAATTATGGCTAAAGTAGGAGGAAATCCTTGTCTTTTAAGGGTAGCGTTATATCATCTTAGGCGCGGTGACGTTACCTTTGAAGAGTTATTGAATTCAGCAGCAAGGGAATCGGGGATTTATCATGATGACCTTCGACGACAATGGTGGAATCTACAACAATATCCACAACTGGTCGCAGCCTATGGAAAAGTAGTGATGTCATCCCAGCCAGTGGAATTAGAGCAAAAGCTAGCCTTTAAGTTGCAAAGTTTAGGATTAGTACAGCTCCACAAACAGGGGGCTGTACCTAGTTGTGATTTGTATCGTCAGTACTTTAGTACTCACCTGGGCTAAAACCCATGGATGCCTGGAAGTTATGAAAAAGCACAACTATCAAGTTGGCGGGAGTTTACCCCCTGATACCCCCTGCTATGTGCGTCGTAAAGCAGATCAGGATTTGTATCAGGCTCTGGTAGCCGGTGAGTTTTGCTATGTCCTTACCTCCAGGCAAATGGGTAAGTCTTCTTTGAGGGTGCAAACTACTCACCGATTACAAGGAATAGGCATCCACTGTGGAATCGTTGATTTGACGGAAATTGGTACCCAAGATTTGACAGCAGACCAGTGGTA
The DNA here is from genome assembly GCF_010671945.1 of Moorena sp. SIO4E2. Taxonomy (NCBI): domain Bacteria; kingdom Bacillati; phylum Cyanobacteriota; class Cyanophyceae; order Coleofasciculales; family Coleofasciculaceae; genus Moorena; species Moorena sp. SIO4E2. Next base: position 1,805 of record NZ_JAAHIE010000456.1, on the reverse strand, counting down.
TGCTAGCATAATACGCTGTCTTGTCAGCAGCTTCAACCTCCAGGTCAATTTACGAGCTTGGTGGCGCTCACGCTCTGATCTATCCCCAGTCAAGCGTCTGAGTGATTTTATTGAGGAGGTGCTACTGGCAGAGGTTGAGGGAAATTTGGTGATCTTTATTGATGAAATCGATAGCATTCTGGGTTTATCGTTTCCGATTGAAGATTTTTTTGCCCTGATCCGAGCCTGCTACAACAAGCGCACAGAAAACCAAGCCTACCAACGCCTCAGTTTTGTCTTGTTAGGGGTAGCCACTCCCTCGGATTTGATCGTAGATAAGCAACGCACTCCGTTTAATATCGGACGGGGGATTGAGTTATGTGGATTTACTCTGGAAGAAGCCAAACCCCTAGGGCTAGGATTTAACGGAATGGTTAGCAATCCCAAAGCCTTACTTAGGGAAATCTTGGGGTTTACGGGAGGACAGCCTTTACTGACTCAAAAGCTATGTCAGCTGATTCTAGAGGATATAGAGAATGGTACTGTCAATGGCAAATCCCTTGAGTCTCTTGTGGATAGGCGGATTATCGACAACTGGGAAGTCCAAGATGAACCAGAGCATCTCAGGACCATACGCGATCGCATTCTCAGTAATGAGCAACGGGCTGGGCGGTTATTAGGACTTTATCAGCAAATTCTGCAACAGGGAGCAGTAGCAGCAGATGACAGTTGGGAACAAATGGAATTGCTACTGTCGGGATTAGTGGTCAAGACTGAGGGCAAGGTTAAGGTCCGCAACCCCATTTATGCTGCTGTTTTCAACTGTGATTGGGTCAGCAAGCAACTATCAAATCTTCGTCCCTATGCTACAAGTCTAAGAGCTTGGTTCAATGGTGATTGTCAGGATGAATCGAGACTATTGCCTGGTCAAGCCTTACTCGATGCCCTAGCTTGGGCAGATGCCCGTAGCCATCAAGGCTTGGAACAAACTGCAACAGTTAGCTGGGGCAAAGGCAAATACCCAGACTCAAGTTGAGAAAGTTGAGAAAATGCTCTGGCGAATCATTAGACCTTCTAGCAGCGATGCAGAGGTCCTTTTTGCTGCATTGCTTGCCTGTTCCTTGAGGAGTAGGATTTACCCCGTCTCTTACTGGCTGGGATTTCACCGAAAAGCGCAAAAAATCAACGTAACCAACCTTGTTCTTACTTACTATTCTAGTTTAACACGATAGCCGGGATAAATCCCGGTACGCTGGCCTTTGGCCACGCTACGCGAACGCCGCCCACTGAATAAATTAAGTGGCTAACTCTCGCTTGATGTTTTTGTGTTTATTATAGCACAAATTTTCAATGATACGCAACATTTTCAGTCCCCAATTCCCCTCCCGCGCTTGTCTTACTGGCAGTGCCAGACGCTGCGCGAACGACTATAACGGGAGTCCCCTTGGGGAAGAATGATGGTACCTTGCTCACTACCCTCACCGCACATCAGGATGAGGTAGAGGGCATCGCCTTCAGCCAAGATGGGGAAATTCTAGCTTCTGCCAGTGCTGATAGTATAGCAGTCGCCAGGGCAGTTAGGACATCGACATTAGTCTCACACCCTTTGTAAGCGATGCAGAGGTGCGACCCGTGGCGAATTTAATTCGCCAAGGTCAAGCGCACCATTACGGTCTTGGGGGTTTCCCCCATGAGCGACTGCATCAAGAAGCGCAAGAGTTTGACTTCTGACAAATGACTTCTGACAAATGACTTCTGCTATATGAAGTAGGAATTATGACATGATACGTGTAACTCCTGGTTGTTGACCACGTTTTGAGTCAATC
>NZ_JAAHIE010000455.1:2072-6053 GCF_010671945.1 Moorena sp. SIO4E2 | reverse complement strand
TTATATTAATCTAGTTGGAATTAGCATAGAACCCACGGAGTCCACTTATGAAACGTTACAAAATTCTCTCCCTTCTAGGGATAACAGCAGTATCGACAATCACTGCTAGTCAGGTTTTAGCTATGGATACAGCTTCTTGGAACTTAATCACCCAACCTGACTCTACTAGCAATAGTCTATTGGAGGATGTTTCATTCCTTAAATACACTATATTTGATACCGCTGCTAGCGCAAGAGAGCCCGGAGAGCAAAAGCCTAGACCGCCACGCTACGACAGCCCACAATCCGGATTTTAGTAGAGTCCGCTTCACCTAAAGATTGATCATATCCATAGCATTTTTATTTGATAGGTGAACATACTCCCTTAAGGAAAGGCAATAGGCAATAGGCATGCTAGCAATAGTTAATTAACCAACGATGCATTCCTTATAGCGGGTGCATCTCATTTTTGCTGTTTGACACCGTGGTGCGTTACGGGTAGCAACATAACCTTGACTACGAGGCGGAAAATGAGGGCTCCCCTAACGCTCCCTACGCAAGATTTTCAAATATGAGATGCACCCCTTATAGCAGTGGAAGTAAAGGTTAAAACATATTTATGTTCCCTATTCCCCTGCCCCTTATTAAGGATAAACGTTGCTATAAAACGCTATTTAGTATTGCCTTTTGCCTTTTGCCTTTTGCCTTAAAAGCTAATTTACTCTTGCTCCTCAATTCCCCCACAGAGTGTTTTGTCTTCTTCGTTGACGTTCGGGTTATTTTTCAGATAATTACCGATCTGATCACAACCACGCTTCAGTAGGGAATTGACATCGTTTAATTGACTGTAATCTGAATTCCAAATACTCACCCGATTAGCCGCGTTAATCGAGACTAGGGTTTCACCATCTGGACTGAAATTCACAGATTCCACAGGTTCATAACCCTCGGTTAATGTTCTGAGCAAAATTCCATTGGAGTTCCATAGTTTAACTGTGCCGTCCGCACTAGCAGAAGCAATAATATCTCGATTGGGGTGGAAACTGACATCATAAACAGTTTCTGTATGTCCTACTACTTTTTCCGACTCGAATTGCTTCCAGGAGATGTCTGTACGACTCCAAATTACCATAAAACCACCAGCAGCACCTGCCACAATCCGCTTACCATCGGGGCTGAAACTAACGGAGGACAACTTCCTATCCCAAGGAAGAGTAGTAATTAGAGTGCCGTCCTGGTTCCAGAGTTTCACCGTCTTGTCATCACTGGCAGAAGCAATAAACTCACCATCGGGACTGAAACTAACGCGATTAATCGCATCTGTATGTCCCGCTAAAGTACGTAGCAATTTCCCTTCCTTGGTCCAGAGTTTCACTGTGCTATCCTCACTAGCTGAAGCAATGATTTGACTATTAGGACTGAAACTAACGCTATAAACTCGATCCCTATGCCCCTCTAGAGTATGTAGCCGTTTCCCATCGCCATTCCAGAGTTTCACGGTCTGGTCATTACTGGCGGTAGCAATTAACTGACCATCAGGGCTGAAATCAACCCCATTCACAAAACCCTGATGTCCCTGGAGGGTGAGTTCCCTAATCTGCTCCTTGGGGTTCCAGAGTCTGACCGTGTAATCATCTCGACTAGCAGAGGCAATTATCTCACCATCCGGGCTAAAACTAGCACCATAACCATAGACTGTATAGCTGGTAGGTTGGAAAACCTTAGGCAAGGTTTGGTCAATATTCCAAAGTTTGACAGTCAAATCAACACTAGCTGAGGCTAGCATCTTACCGTCAGGAGTGAAACTAACCTGATTGACAATATCTTTATGACCTGGAAGGGTTGAAATTGGTGTACCCTTACCAGTCCAGAGTTTTATTTTGCCGTCACTACTCCCTGAGGCAATCAACTCACCATCAGGACTAAAGCTGACGCTGTTGATAGGATGATCATGTCCTACCAAGGTTTTCCTTAACGTTCCATCACGGTTCCAAAGTTTCACGGTCTGATCATCACTAGCTGAAGCAATGGTCTGACTATTGGGACTGAAAATTACACTCCAAACAGCCTTGTCATGCCCTTCTAGAGTTTTGATGAATGTACCGTCACTACTCCAGAGTTTTACCGTTTTGTCCTTACTAGCTGAAGCAATTAACTCTCCATCATTGCTAAAACTAACGCTCAAAACAGCTTTCCCATGTCCTGTCAAGGTTTTGATCAAAGTCCCATCACGGCTCCAGAGTTTAATAGTTTTATCACCACTGGCTGAAGCAATGGTCTCACCATCCGGGCTAAAACTTACCCACTTCACCCCCTTATTATGTCCTGTCAAGGTGTTAATTAACCTTCCATCCTGATCCCAGAGTTTAACGGTTTTGTCTTTACTGGCAGAGGCAATGATTTGATTATCAGGGCTGAAACTGACGCACCACACTGTCTTCTCATGTCCCTTCTCATGTCCTTCTATGCTATGCAGCAATTGGCCATCACGACTCCACAGTTTGATGGTTTGATCAGAGCTAGCTGAAGCAATGAGCTGATTATCAGGACTGACACTAACACTCAAGACACTATCTTGATGTTCCTCTAAACGATGACGTTCTTGGGTTAAGTTTACTGCTTCCCAGAGGTTATATGAAGTCTTTTTTTTAATTTCTGATTTTGCTATTTTATGGTTTAATCCTTTCCCTCCCTTGATACTGATTAAAAGGGCATCAAGCTGATTTTTTTTGACAAGAAGAGAGAGCTGATAGTCAGCGTTGAGTTTAGCAAGGGTGATCTGTCTTTTGAGAAATTTTTCCGATTGCCACTCCCAGATTACGATAGCTAGTATAGTCATCACCACGCTAAATCCCCCTAACCCCATCAGCAACCATTTCCGAAGCCGTTGTCGCGCTTCTCGCTCTTTTTCAAGTTCTGCTCTCATGTCAGCCCCTTGTCGTTGTCGAATGAAATCTACTAAATAATCATGGACTAATTGATAGCGATCGCTATAAATCTCTCGCAACAGCAGCACTAAGCCAGATTTAACAAAAATTTCCAACACTAAATCTAATCGTTTTAGCTCTGTGTCTACATCAGCCGCCAAGGCTTTTAATTCTTTTTCCAAATCATGGCGAGTTTTGAGAGGGCGGGTGTTGTTTTCATCCGTTAGCAAGTACAACACTAATTCAGCTGCCCGTTTGTTCTCGGCACCACACTCTGCCACAACTTCTTCTAAGTATTGGTTGACTAATTCAGCTTTTGGGTTATCCCCTAGGTGTTGATACTGTTCTAGGGTCGTAATTTTGTTTCGTTCCAGTTGCGCCCCTACCACTTGCAACTCAATTGGTCGAATTTCTCCTAATTCTTTGCCTAAATCCTCCACTAATTTATCAATCAGTGCTTGCTCTAGGGGAAACTGAGTTTGCTCGGTTAAGCCTTCAAGATATAATTTGGCATCTGGTGGGGTAAGATTACCCAAGTCAAACAGAATCTTTTTATCTAAAATATTGTTATTAATAACCTCTAAATCGATTCCGAACTTATTAAATTCCAACAGGCAATGTAAATAATCCTCTCGCACAGACAAGATTACCTTTACATAAGGAATATTCAGACAGTCTCGCAAAAATTCATAAAAACCTCGCCTCTGGTTGGGGTTTGAGCAAACCAATAAAAACTCTTCAAACTGGTCAAATATTAAAACAGTAAGCAAATTTTGCCTAGCATTATTGTGCAACTGCTCAAGAATGAGGGCGGTTGAATCAAGCTTACTAGGCACAGAGGCTAAATTTACTCTCTTCTCCAGAGTGTTTTTTAAGGATTTGCCTAGTGCTTGAATCCAATTCCTATAAACTTGCTGCAAAACCGGTAATACCCGACGGGTATTAATGGTTTTGCGTTCTAATGCTGGTATTAATCCCGCCTCAATCATCGAACTTTTCCCCGCCCCGGACTGTCCATGAATCACAGTTAGTCTAGAGCGCTCCTGTTCCATGCGCTCAATCAGGCGATTAACAT
>NZ_JAAHIE010000455.1:0-1651 GCF_010671945.1 Moorena sp. SIO4E2 | reverse complement strand
ACCAACATGTTTTTGCGATCGCATAGCCCCAAGCAGTGCTCGTCCCAAGGAAAATAAATACCAACCCTTAGCAAAAGACTTGTTCCAGTCTAAGAAAACCTCTTCTTCTGGTGAGGGATTGACTATCTTAGCTGATGCCGTTGATTGCAGAAAAAGCGCTTGTTTTGAATACTCTTGGGCTTTAGTCCAGGCTGATTTGGCTAGGGCTACTTCAGCCAAAAAGCCATAAGCTTGTGCCATTCTGAACGGATCAGAATAGGTTTGATGGAGCGCCAAGGCTTTGTTGGCCACTTTCTCTAACTCCTCCCAATTTGACTGGTGCTGAAGTGCCTCTCCCCAAAAATTAATAAATTTGGCAGCTAACTCTGGGCGGTTAGCCTGCTCAAGAACCTCAACCGATTCCTGAAAATAAACTTTTGCTTTTTGACAACCTTGCTCCTTCTCAGCTTGATGCCACAGTGCATAACCAGCCCACCACAAGCCTAAACAGAATAGTACATGTCCACGGCGTTCCAGGTTATCGGTTTGTTTCCACAGAGCTAAACTGCGCTCATAATGCTGTCGAGACTCTTCTTGACAATTATCAGCCACTCGACCAAGCACAAATTCCAAACTGGCTTCTAACTCAGGTGCTAAGGCCACTCCCCGCTTTTCCAGGTCCTGTCGTGCTGACTGTAATTCCACATAGGATCCAGAGTCTTTGTTTAAATTAAGAGTACAACTCTGCAAAAACTCAGTTTCACGGGAAGCTACCATCTTGGCAAACACCTGATCAGTGGTTTGCTCAATAAACTGAATTAATTGACCGCTGCTAATCACAAACTCAACACAGCTTGACCAACTGTGGAAATCTGGCACTGACCGAATTAGCATTTGCAGCAACTTATCCGTCACCCACAACACCAGTGGAAACCGAAAGTTCCGAAACTCTTCCCGGATCTGGTTAGTTGCTGTCAGCACTTCCTCAATGCAACTTACTGAATCTATCCCAGATACCATCAACGCCTCTGGCTGTTCCGGACCTAGCTCTTCCACAATAGTGGTATAGAGAGTTTTAACCGATTGCTCTAAGACCAGCTCCCTGATCGGAATAGAACATTGCTCCTGCAACTGCTCAATAATTTGTGTCCTCAATACCCCATAGTTACCAACCGCCAAAATCAACGAAAATTCTCCCTGAGAAAAAGTAATCAGTCGGATTAGTTCTCTCAAGGAATCTTGGTTGTGATTTGCGGTTGTATCTAGCATGACTTATAGTATTTCTCAATTGGGTGAGGCACAAAGTCTTGGGTTTTAGGGAGCAGGGAGCAGGGAGCAGGGAGCAGGGAGCAGGGAGCAGGGAGCAGGGATTAAACTGGGCGCGGCTAAGGGAGGGAGTGGTAAACAACTATGTGTACCTCATGAGCATGATATTTTATCCCTTGATTCACGCCCTTTAACCGGACAGGGAGGTAAGTATTCAGCATTCAGCATTCAGCATTCAGCCGTCAGCCGTCAGCATTCAGCTGACGTAACAAAGATTAAACGAATGCTTAATTGTGTTATTTAAAAGCTGATAGCTGATAGCTGATAGCTGAATGCTTACACAGGGAGTCATGGAACTGAGTAATTTCAGGTAGAGGTTAATGCTGATAGCTAATAGCTGATAGCT
>NZ_JAAHIE010000454.1:0-6056 GCF_010671945.1 Moorena sp. SIO4E2 | reverse complement strand
AGAGGTTGTCTGAGAAGTCTCATTTGCTACATCCAAGCCCCCTAAATCCCCCAATCTTGGGGGACTTTTAGAAGCAAACGGACTCTTTTTCCCCCCAAAGTTGGGGGGCTAGGGGGGCAAAATTCACTATAAAAACACTTTTCAGATATCCTCTGATGGGACGGGTTATTTATAAAAAACCATTCTATCTCTTGATGCAGTGTCTCATCGGGGACTGCATCAAGACAACGACCTTGTTCTTTTGGTCTAGACACGATTAAACAACTTTTTATAATGAAATAGCCCTGGTATCAAGACAATGTATTTTTAGGGGTAATCGCTCCTTTAAACTACTCATTTACTATAATCATTTGAGGAGAGCCATTTTCTTGAGGAACTATCTGTTGAATACTGGTATCTACCTGCGGTATTAATTCAATTAAGGCATCGAAAACGGAAAGTAAAAATATAAAAAATAAGAAACTCATGGGAATCGAAATAATAAATTGGATCAGTGTCTGTCCTAAATCATTCCTAATGGCTAGCCCCATCAGATGATCAACTCCATAGTCGATATGCCAATTTCCTTGTTCATCTTGATAGACGTCTTTAACTTTCATGATTAGCCTCGCTCATCCAATAACTTAAAAAAATACAAATCCACAAAACTTATAGATCACATGACGCTATAATCGACGATGCTACCCTTGATAAAGTAAGGGTTTATGCCTATTAAAAGTTACAGGTGGCGTAGTATCTAGTCACGGAGCTGCTCCCAAAATTGATTAGTTAAGGTCTATATAGTAATCAGGGCTAGCTGAAAAATTTATGCAATCGGATTTTTTTCCGTAACTGAAGTTCCCCCAAAGTTTGAACTACTCGAAACCTCAATCCCAAGCTCTGTGGCGTTCCTAGGCTTGTCGGTACTTATTGCTACTGGGTACAGTCTTATTGAGAATGCTCACAACGTTTATCTGAAGGGCGTTTGAGCGATGCAGAGGTGCGACCCGTGGCGAATTTAATTCGCCTACGGAAAACGCACCATTACGGTCTTGGGGAGGCAGCGCGGTCTTGGGGGTCTCCCCCATGAGCGACTGCCGTGGTTTCCCCCACTCGCTATTGCATCAAGAAGCGATTTGGTTCTCAAATAAAAATGCGACCAGTGCCTATAGTTGGATTATATTCCAATTGCAGACATACTTCAAGAACCAACATGGGTACACAATTTTTGGGCTCAATCGCTATATCCCTTATGGGGAGAGCTTTTAACTAGTATAGTAGTACAAATGAACGGGGGAACTTCAGCCGTAAGGGCAGTGGTCGGAAATGCTTTCCCTTAGCGGCTTCTAGGTCTCATCCCATCCGCGTTAACTGTGTAGCTGTGTTAACTGTGTAGTTGTTAATCAAATCACAACCATGGTGGCTTAGTCATCAAAAATATCCAACTGTTCGATGGTCATCTCTTGGTCGCTCACCTTTTGGCCAGTTGTATTCCTAGCTGACAATTGTTTGCCAATCCCCTTGCGCAACCCCAGGGCAATTTTACTGTGCTTCTCAATTTGCTTCATCACCTGTTTCGCCCGATTAATCACTGAGGTTGGTAAACCCGCTAAACGTCCTGCCTCAATCCCATAAGAACGGTTAGCTCCTCCTGGCTGTACCTGATGCAAAAAGATGATTTCATTGGCTAACTCTTTTACGGTCACTTGATAATTAGCGACATTGGGCAAAATCGAGGCTAACTCATTCAACTCATGATAATGGGTGGCAAAAATCGTTCGTGCCTTAATTTCCATGGCCAGATACTCCCCGACCGCCCAAGCGATGGAAAGACCATCAAAGGTTGCTGTGCCTCGACCAATCTCATCCAACAACACTAAAGACTTATCCGTAGCATGATTGAGAATATTCGCTGTCTCGTTCATTTCCACCATAAAGGTAGACTGGCCTGTTGCTAAATCATCCACCGCACCGACTCTGGTAAAAATGCGATCGCATATCCCCAAACTTGCTTCTGATGCTGGCACAAAACTTCCCACCTGTGCCATCAACTGAATCAATCCTACCTGACGCAAATAACAACTCTTCCCACTGGCGTTAGGTCCGGTCAAAATAATCAAATCAGGAATATCCGTTTCGGTGGCAGGTTGCAGGTTGTTTGGTTGCAGGTTGTTTGGTTGAAGGTTAGAAGGTTGAAGGTTAGAAGGTTGAAGGTTAGAAGGTTGAAGGTTAGAAGGTTGAAGGTTAGAAGGTTGAAGGTTAGAAGGTTGAAGGTTAGAAGGTTGAAGGTTAGCAGGTTGAAGGTTAGCAGGTTGCTCGTTATCGGGTTGCTCGTTATCGGGTTGCTGGTTAGAAGGTTGCTCGTTAGAATTTTCAACGTTCAACTCAGAAGAACCTTCAACGTTCAACTCCCCGTCAACCTTCAACTCCCCGTCAACCTTCAACTCCCCGTCAACCTTCAACTCCCCGTCAACCTTTAACTTGTTTTGACCTAAAGACGCGGAATTCGGGACAAACAAGCCACTGGGCAAGGACTGTTCCACCACTGGATGCCGTCCATCTATAATCCGAATTTCCCGGCTTTGATCCATATCGGGACGACAATATCCCTGATAAACAGCGACCTCTGCTAATCCACACAACACATCCAATGCTGCTACCGCCCGAGACACACCCCGAATCCTGTCAGCTTCCAGCCCTACCTCATGGCGCAAGCCCACAAAAATTTCATACTCTAAACGATTCAAATCCTCCCGGGCCGTGAGAATCCGTGCTTCCCGTTCCTTCAGCTCTGGGGTTATATAGCGCTCTTCATTAACTAACGTCTGCTTCCGAATATAATCATCTGGTACCTGAGCTGTCTTAGCACGAGGTACACTAATGTAATATCCAAAGGTCTTATTAAACCCTACCTTCAGCTTGGGAATATCTGTCTTTTCCCGCTCCGTTACTTCCAAATTAGCAATCCACTGCTGATCCTCCTCGGCTTGAGCACGCATTTCATCCAACTGCTGATTGACCTGAGGCCGAATTAATTTTCCCTCAGTCAGATGCAAGGGTGGTGACTCTACCAGATGCTCCTGCAGTGTGTGCCCTAACTCTTCCAATTGTGGCGGTACATTCTGCATCACTTTCAGATAGGGAGAAGAGCCATAAGCCGCTAGGTCAGCTAATTCCGGTAACCTCAACAGAGAATCCCCTAAGGCTACTAAATCTCTGGCATTAGCTCTACCAGAACTTGCTTTCCCTGTCAACCGATCCAAGTCATAAATTTTCCGAAGCAGCTGCTGTAAGTCCTGGCGCAGTCCAGTATTCTCCACTAATTCCGCGATGGTATCATGTCGCGCCCGGATTCCCTTAATCTCTAGTAATGGTTGGAGTAGCCAGCGCCGCAATGCTCTACCTCCCATGGCTGTACTGGTTCGATCTAGAGCCCAAAGCAGGGAACCGTTAAAGGTGTTATCTCGGACAGTAGCAGTAATTTCGAGATTGCGACGAGTCTGGTGGTCGAGAATTAAATAATCAGCAATGGTATAGGTCCGTAATATCTGTAACGCTACATAATTTTCTTTTTGGGTATCTTTCAGATATTCCAACAACCCACCAGCAGCACGGACACCAAGGGGCAGATGTTCACACCCTAACCCTTCAAGCGATCGCACTTTGAACTGTTCCAACAGTCGCTGTCGGGCTTCTGCCAAGGTAAAGTGTCGTTGGGGACGGAGTGCATAACAAAATGAATTTGGTAAACAATCCGGTAAACTCTCAGAGGTCTGACCAGGTCGTAGCATACTCCCCAAATCGGGAGCATTGGTGGGAATTAATACCTCCGACGGCTGCAAGCGCATCAATTCCTGAACCAGCAGGTCTAACTCTCGGTCTTGAGTAGTCAGAAATTCCCCAGTGGAAATATCTGCATAGGCTAAACCCCAATGATTCTTAGCAATCACTACTGCTGCCAAGAAATTGTTACGACGAGCATGGAGCATCTCCTCTTCCATCAAGGTACCGGGGGTAAGGACACGGGTGACTTCCCGGCGCACCTGACGTCCTTCTTTGGCTGCTACTGAGGCATCTTCCACTTGGTCACAAATTGCGATCGCATAGCCTTTTTCCACTAGCATGGTGCTGTAGCGGTCCAAAGCATGGTGAGGAACCCCTGTCATTGGCACCCGTCCCACTCCCTTACCAGCTTCTTTGCTGGTTAAGACCAGTTCCAGGGCTTCAGAAATTATCCTGGCATCCTGAAAGAAGGTTTCATAGAAGTCCCCAACTCTGTAGAGCAGCACAGCATGGGAATACTGGTCTTTTAGTTCAGCAAAATGGTGCATCATCGGTGTCAGCTTACTGCGGTCCACTGTCCGATGGTCAGTATTCTCAGGCGCAACTTTCCTTGCTGCTTCAGTTGCCCTTTTCGGAAGGTTATCGTTGGATTCGGGAGTAGATGCTTGAGGGGATCTGCTCATGTAATAAGCTAGAAATACCAATACTCTATAGTAAGAGGTAAATCTAACTCATCTTCAGTTTGTTAGATTCATTTCCACTAAGGGTTTATTACTATATCGCAATGGTTTTATCAAGACTAGGCAGCAGAGTAAACACATCTAATTGATTGATTCATACATATAGTGTTTCTTTATTTCCATAAACACTATATGTATAAAATATCTTGTCAATAAGCACAATAACACCGGGTTTATTGAGAACTACCCCCGGTTTGTTGACAAGATGCGCTTACCCTGGCATTGTATAGCCTAGCCAGAATGTCTAAATTATTCTAAATCATTCTTAATTATTATTAATTTTTTATAACTTTGCTAACTAAACTATTCTCAATTGTGCTAACTAAATTATTATCAATTATGTGTATGTTTAATACTTAGCAATTCCCTTGCTGATGCCCCTATAAAGTGGAATAAATTAAACAGCTGTTGATGACAGTATTGTGTTTATTTAAAATATTCTAAATTTATTAATAGCTTGGGAGGGAATCGAATCACATTTATTCACATGAAACGGCGTATAACAAATGAAAAGTGTCATCAGACGTCGAATGTTTTTGGTTGTACTCGCTACCATGACCGGGCTATTTACAACCTTGACCCCTGTTTTGACTGAAGGTAAGTCTGGTTTTCACATTCTTTATGCCTTGAAGCCCAACGGTCAACTGTCCTACTATAGCTATAGTGGTCTACCGAATCCTAATAACTTTCAGAATCAGGGTGCGGAGACGGTTATTTCAAACGGTTGGAACGAATATAGTAAAGTTTTTTCCGGAGGTTGTGGAGTTTTGTTTGCTCTAAAGCCCAACGGTCAACTGTCCTACTATAGCTATAGTAGTCTACCGAATCCTAATAACTTTCAGAATCAGGGTGCGGAGACGGTTATTTCAAACGGTTGGAACGAATATAGTAGAGTTTTTTCCGGAGGTTGTGGAGTTTTGTTTGCTCTAAAGCCCAACGGTCAACTGTCCTACTATAGCTATAGTGGTCTACCGGATCCTAATAACTTTCAGAATCAGGGTGCGGAGACGGTTATTTCAAACGGTTGGAACGAATATGGTAAAGTTTTTTCCGGAGGTTCTGGAGTTTTGTTTGCTCTAAAGCCCAACGGCCAACTGTCCTACTATAGCTATATTGGTCTACCGGATCCTAATAACTTTCAGAATCAGGGTGCGGAGAAGGTTATTTCAGACGGTTGGAACGAATATAGTAGAGTTTTTTCCGGAGGTTGTGGAGTTCTGTTTGCTCTAAAGCCCAACGGCCAACTGTCCTACTATAGCTATATTGGTCTACCGGATCCTAATAACTTTCAGAATCAGGGTGCGGAGAAGGTTATTTCAAACGGTTGGAACGAATACCAGAATATCTTCTAGGGTCAGCCAGGTTTATAGCTCAGGGTAAGAGCATCTCAATCACGCTTGACAAAAGGAACTAGGGCAAACGCATCTAAATTGCAAAACCCTTATCCAGTAAGGATTTAATCAATTGATTTCAAACAGAACTCGATCGCTGAAATCCTGACCCCGCCAGCATGTACAAAAATAAGATGCGTTTCCCCTGGACTAGGGAGTTGAT
>NZ_JAAHIE010000453.1:0-6081 GCF_010671945.1 Moorena sp. SIO4E2 | reverse complement strand
TACTTGAGGTGCCGTCAGCTTATTTTATTCAAAAGCTGTTCGGTGTAGCGTGGGCTATGGGCATAAACTGTTCGGTGTACAGTGGCACAGGCTTCGAGGCTGGGACCCATAAGCTGATAGCTGATAGCTGATAGCTGATAGCTGATAGCTGATAGCTGATAGCTGATAGCTGATAGCTGATAGCTGATAGCTGATAGCTGATAGCTGATAGCTGATAGCTGATAGCTGATAGCTGATAGCTCATAGCTCATAGCTCATAGCTGACAGCTAAATGCTTACTTTTCACCGACTGGGGTACTTTACCCTTAATATCGGATACTATTGAGGAAAACTACGGGTGATTGCGATGCAAATGCGTTGGGAAAAGCTGTTTAGCGTTTTAGTTATAGCAGCCACTGCTAGTCTAGGAGCAGGTGGTGCCATAGCAGAAACTAATTCGGAGGACTTGGAGCTAATTCCTCTATTAACATTACCTGAGGCTTTTGAAAACGCTTTTTTTGATGACTCTGGGAACTTTTTTGAAAACAGGAGCATCAAGAGTCAAATCGATACAATTTTCGGCTCTGGATGGCCACCTGCGTTTCCAGAACTGGCACTTGAGCGCGATGCTCAGCGTGTGAGTAATCTTTATCGGGATTTACTAAAGCAGCAGGTAGAGAGTGGCCCTGTTATTCGTACTCTGGATTTACCAAACCCCTACAATACTTCCCTACGGTTGCTAGAGCAATCGAGTGATATACCAATCCAAGTGGAAAACCAAGAATTTTTCTTGGCACCGCAGCCCATACTACAGCTGCGCAGATGAGTATGGGGCAGATCAGTATGGGGTGATAGTAGTAGCTGACCGCAAGTGTTAAATCCAGGGTGCAGGAGTTGAACCTGCCTAGGGCAAATTATGAGTTTGCTGCCTCAACCGCTCGGCCAACCCTGGGTTATCCTTTTCTATTATGGTAGCCTGAATCGGGTTATTGCAACACCACTAACTAGAAATTCCCGATTTATCCGATAATTCACAGAACATAAGATAATCTAGCTGTATAGCAGGACTATAATACAGCACGGAACCAGCGGTAATTCGGAATAACGTTAATCACGCTATGAAATTCAACACAACTGTAGCGCTAACCATAGTTCTACTGACAATGATGTTAGGTGCAGGTGTCGTGAGTGCCTTTTGGGGATTCTCTATCGGTCACGAAGCCCTCAAAGGAGTTACTCAACCGGATACTAACCCTAAGAAAAAGTTGACAGGGAATAAGGGGTCTTCTTCTGGGAAAGAAGGGGTCTTGATTGTGAGCGAGAAGGATATCTTGGTTAACGTTCACGCCCACATACACAATAAGGGTAAAAATCCTCCGGCTAAGAAAAACAGCCAGAAAACTAAGCAAATTAGTTGGTCTAAGCCAGCTCAGAAGGAGTCATCGTCTGGTGTATTGACTAAAGAGGCATCCTTCACTCGGAAAAACCCTAAGCTAAATTTGCCGGTTAAAAGTCAGGATAAGGGAGTCACCCTAGCGGTAAATTCTGCCAGTGTGCAGGAGGGTTCTTTAATGTTGGATGTCAGCTTGAAGAATCAGAGTTCTAATCCAGTCAGGTTTCTGTACAGCTTTTTGAATGTTACCGATGATCGCGGTCGTGCCTTAAGCGCAATTACGGAAGGCTTACCAGGAGAATTACCGGCTAATGGCAAGGAATTTTCTGGAACAGTGAGCATACCGACAGCTTTACTAGAGAACTCCGAAAAGCTTTCCCTGACACTGACCGATTATCCCGATCAAAAACTACAGTTGAAAATGTCTCAGATTCCTGTAGTTAGATAACGAAGCAAGTCGAGGGAATGGTTGTTAAGGATAAAACGTTGACGCTATGCTAAAAGCCTATGTTGAGAGCAAGCAACTAAGCCAGTTTCGCCAGCCAGTATCAGAAATTCCCTTGACTGGCACTCTTGAACTAGCTCAAGGAAATGCTAGTCATACAACTGAAAACCCCATAATACAACTGATAAGTTTTTGATGGTAAGCGATAAATCGATACCAAGCTGCCCTAGGTCTAGGAAGATACATCAGAAGGCAACCGTAACCAGCAAAAAATGAAAATTATTTGCTTTTACCTTTCACCTTTTCTCTGGTTGCCAACCTAATGGTTTTTCTAACAGTGGATGCTTCTATTAGCCTCTCTGAGGGAGAGGTTTTGCTGGGATTGTTATCAGTGCTACTACTGATAGCGATCAATGCTTTTTTTGTTACGGCTGAGTTTTCCATGGTGGCCGTGCGGCGATCGCGGATTAGCCAATTAGTAGATGCGGGTGACGTGCAAGCAAAGACCGTTCAGGCTTTGCAACAGAGCATTGACCGATTACTATCTACAACTCAGTTAGGGATTACCCTCTCGAGCCTTGCTCTGGGATGGATTGGGGAGACTACCATGGCAACCTTGGTAGCAGCTGGGATAGCCAAGCTACCAATAACGCCAGCTCTAACTCCAGTTATTACCCATTCCCTAGCAATCCTGGTGGCATTTTTCCTGATTGCGTATCTACAAATTGTTTTGGGGGAACTTTGCCCCAAATCCCTGGCTTTACTTTACTCAGAACAACTAGCACGGTTTCTTGGACCACCCAGTCTGGTAATTGCCAGGTTTTTTAATCCTTTTATCCAGATTTTGAACCAATCTACCCGCTGGCTCCTGAGGCTGGTGGGTGTTCAATATTCTGGTCAAGGTTGGTATAGCCGTGTAACACCGGAAGAGTTGCAGCTGATTATTACCACTGAACGGGAGTCTATCGGACTGGAAGCAGAAGAGAGAAAACTACTGAAAAATGTGTTTGAGTTTGGGGAGGTAACAGCCGCAGAGGTAATGGTTCCCCGCACCAGTCTTGTGGCTATTTCCCATGCAGCAACCTTCGATATTTTGTTAGAGGAAGTTGCTAAGACTAGTCACTCTCGCTATCCTGTGATTGGGGCATCCCTAGATGACATTCGTGGCATTATCGACTTCAAAAAAATGGCTAAACCTTTATCTAAAGGGAAGCTAGGACTTCAGACACCGATTAAATCCTGGATTTGTCCAGCTAAGTTTGTCCCAGAAACTACCCCATTGAGTGAATTACTGCCGATGATGCAGCGATCGCATTTGGCAATGGTGATGGTGGTGGATGAGTTTGGAGGTACGGCTGGATTAGTCACCCTCAAGGATTTAATTGCTGAAATTATTGGTGATGGACCTGAATCTGACATAAGCGAGGACTTGACTGTACAAATTCTCGACGAGTATACCTTCCTGGTGCAAGCTCAGATGAATATGGAAGAAGTCAACGAACTTTTGGATTTAAACCTACCAGTAATTGATGACTATCATACTTTGGGAGGTTTTTTGCTGGACAAGTTTCAGAAAATTCCTGTACCCGGTGAAACCTTAAATTATGACAATCTAGAATTGACCGTTGTGTCTGCTTCTGGACCGCGCCTAAACCAAATTCGCATAAGCCGCCAGCAGCCACAAGGTAAGAATTCAGTAGATGTTTCCGATTCTGAACAAATGCCGATAATTCCCAGAAAGGATGATGTTTCCTTTGACAATGGAGGGCTTTGATAGTTTTGGTGAATTTTATTTGATTAGCTCTGGATAAAACCAATAGAAAAGAATGGCGCGAGGAGATCAAATTTACGTATTCCAAAAGTTTCTTAACCTTGAGGGGGTTTACCAACATCATGGTATTGACTGTGGAGATGGTAGTGTTATCCACTACCGCAAAAATACTGAAACAATTGAGCGTACTTCTCTGGCTACCTTTGCTCTAGGTGAAACAAAAATTTATGTCAGGCAGTACTCAGTTTGTTTAATTCCAGATGTTGTGATTCGTCGAGCAGAAAGTCGATTAGGGGAAAGACAATATAATCTAATTTTTAATAACTGTGAACACTTTGCTAATTGGTGCAAGACTGGCAAAAGTGAGAGCCAGCAAGTCAAGGATTTTATTCCGGTAATTAGTAATATGAAAATCGAGGGTTTGTACGAAGCTATAAAACAAGCACTTCAGGGAGCAAAGCAAGACGATACAACCCAGTTACTTAACCAAGCATTATCTGATCTCAGGGTGGTTTGGGATGAGATTCAACCTAAGTATAAACAGGAACTTAAAGAAATCAATGTCTGGCAGCAAGTGGCAATTCAAGCTCTTAAAAACAATAGAGAAGACTTAGCCCGTGCGGCTTTGATGCGGAAGCGGAACTATGAGAAAAGCGCGACGGACAAGAAAGCTAAATTAGACCAGTTAGCGAAGATGACAGAAACATTGATTCGCAACCGTATGAACTGGCAACAAACCTAGTGGGTTGGTTAAGTAATCAGAAAGCTACTTTGAGCGGTCAGCTATCAGCTATCAGCTATCAGCTAATAGCTATCAGCTATCAGCTCTCAGTAATCAGCTTTTGAATAAAATAAACTCACGGCTGACGGCTGACGGCTGACCACTGACGGCTGACGGCTGACGGCTGACGGCTGACGGCTGAATGCTTACGTATAGATGATGGGAGGATAGGCAGATATAACTATATATTTGCTTATATACTTACTTTTAGTTGTAAAGATCCAAAAAACTGAATGGAACGTGGTTTACTATGGTTACCTCTGCTAGCAGCATTTTGCTGGCTTGCCTGGTCAGGCTGGAATGAATACCAAAAGATTGAAGCTTATCGCCGCTGGGCTGAACAGTTTGAACGGGCAAAGTATGATATATATGCGGTGCTTGGTCAAAACGGCAGTGACCTGACTTGGGGTAAACCCACTAGAAATAAACCAGTAAATCTAGAAACCTTTTCCCTCAAAGACGTTAAATCAATCAACTTGCTAGTTGATAATCAAGTGGTTGACTTAGAGCAACCACCGGATAAAGGTCGTGCGATCGCATTAGAATTTCAATTCCTCAAACCCATAGATCCAGTCAAAATTCCCTTTACAGAAATTCCTTTGGCAGTGGAGTGGGGAAAATATCTCCAGTCATTCACGCTTAGCGCTGGGTGAAGGCAATAGAGAATAGGCAACTTCGGCTGCTGGACATTGGGTAGCACCCTCCGCCATTGATCCCAGGTTACCCTTACAGGTTAGACCTGGGGATTCTCGTCAGTCAAGCTAAAAACTGCACCAACTGCTCTAACTTCAACCAAGGGGCACCGCTAGCCATAACATCCTTTGCCAGAGCAATCCCTGCTGTGTAGTCTTCGAGAGGTATAACACCAGCGACTTGAAGGGCTAATGAGGCATTTAACGCCACCACATCCTGCTGGGCTGGTGTTCCTTTACCTTGCAAAACATTCCGTAAAATTGCCCCATTTTCCGCTACATCACCGCCTCGTAGGGACTCAGTAGGGGCAGGAGTTAGACCGAGATGTTCCGGATTCAGACTCAAAAGTCGCACCTCACCCCCCGATAGCAGTGCCAAGTCAGTTTGATCGGCTAATCCCGCCTCATCTAATTTTTCCCTACCATGGAGAACTATTGCGTTGGGAGTACCCATCAAACACAACGATCGCGCTAGAGTCTCTACAAACTTGGGAGCATAAACACCGATTACCTGACCGGTGGGACGCAGGGGATTGACCAATGGTCCTAACAAGTTAAACACTGTCCGTACTTTTAGGGTTTGCCGTAACGGTGCCACTGCTTTCATGGCTGGATGCCAACCCCGAGCAAACAGAAAGGTTACCCCTACCTCATCCAGGGCTGCCTGAATCTTGTCTGGTGCTGCTGATAAATTTACTCCTAGGGCTTCGAGTACATCAGCCGAACCCACCTTACTGGAGGTCGAACGATTACCATGCTTAGCCACCAGCACTCCAGCCGCCGCCACCACAAAGGCTACTGCGGTAGAGATATTAAAGGTAGACGCGCCATCCCCACCGGTACCACAGGTATCAATGACGGGTTGGTTGTGTTCAATGGTTGTCTTCTGCAAAGACTGGGATTGTAGCACCTGAGCCATCCCTGCCAATTCGGTAGCCGACACCCCTTTAGCCTGGATAGCTGCCAAAAGTGCGCCAGATAACACAGTGGGAATTTCTTCATTCAACCATCCCTGCATCA
>NZ_JAAHIE010000452.1:0-6107 GCF_010671945.1 Moorena sp. SIO4E2 | reverse complement strand
TGATACCACGTTGCTTTATTGCCATGCTACTTCCTGGGATTGATCGGGGAGATAGGGAGGATGGGAAAGATGGTAAAATGAGGAGAATGGGACAGGAGAATGGGCAACAGGAAGACTATTTCTTTTTTCCCTTTGCCAACAGTGGCAAGGCAGACAGTATACCTAGGAAACTGAGTGCTAGGAAAAATGGTAAGCGATCGCCTCCTTGCAAAGCTTCCCCCCCAGTTACTCCCAGCCAAGTATAAGCGAGGGTACCAGGAATAATCCCAAAGAAAGTGCCAAGGGTATACTCTACCGAGCTAATCGGGGTTAGACCAAACAAGAAATTCACTACATTAAAAGGAGAAATGGGGGCAAAGCGTACTGCTAAGACAAACATCAGGGGTGTCTGCATCACTGCTTGATTGAAGCTGACCAATGCTTTATGATGCCTGAACTTGTATTCAACCCAATCTCGCAATAGATAACGCGCTACCCAAAATGCTCCCAATGCGCCTAAGGTTGCTCCGATAACAGACCAGAAGGTACCCCAAACTAAACCAAAAACTGTACCACCAGCGATAGTCAGTACTGTGCCAGGAATTCCTAAAACCGTTGCCAGAGCATAAACCAGGATAAATAAACAGATTGCCCAATGGCCTAATTCTTGCAACTGTTGCACTAGAAACCTCTGGTTAAATAAGGCTCTGACAGGAGTCGAGTAACACAATAGGACCAAAATAAATAGCGCGATCGCTAACCAAAGGCTTCGTCTTTTCAGCAATCTGTTCAATCTCATCAATCTTCTACCTTAATCACCTTAAATTGTCAGGACTTAGGGTCAGGACTTACGCAACACTCGACTTTCATTCCCCCTGATATTCGCCCTTATGGTGTAGGGTGCATTATTAACGCACCCGACAAGCAGAGTTATTGCCTAAGTTTTGATTTTTTCCAAAGTAGGGGGGTGGTAGATAGCACCGCTAATACAACTAGTGCTCCGATCAGTTGCCAGGGGGGACTACCGCTGATAGCTTCGAGACCACTGCGACCTAACCAAGCATAGGCAAAGGTAGCCGGGATAATTCCCACTGCGGTCGCAATAACATAGGTGGGTAGAGGAATTGGTGTTAAGCCAAACAAATAGTTCACGGCATTGAATGGAAAAATTGGTGCCAGGCGAATTGAGAGCACAAACCAAAAACCATTTTTCTCAATTCCCTCACTGAGTTGATCAAAACGAGAGTCCTGAAACTGATACTTAACCCAATCACCAGCAACAAAGCGAGCAATCATAAACGCAGCCGTTGCTCCTAAAGTAGCACCAATCACAGTCCACAAAGTACCCAGCATTAGTCCAAACAGAGCACCAGCTGAAAAGGTTAAAATCGCATCAGGAACAGCTAGTACTGTGGCAACAATATAAATTAGAATGTACCCCAGTGGTCCAAAAATACCCATGCTTTCCTGAAGCAATCTCAAATTTTCCAGCTTCAGCCAAGACCCAACGGGCGTAAATAGTAAAATTAAGGCAGCTGTCACCAAAACTATTGCCCCAATCCCTAACCTTAGTCTTAGCTGTATCTTGGACTGGGGCAGATTTTGAGATTTCGAGGATGAAAGGTTCATGAGCTGGTTAAAAAGTAATTGGTAATTGGTTATTTTGAAATAGGGTTATTATTTGAATTAACAACAATTATAAATTAAATTGCCTCCCATAACATATTAGATAACTATATCTAATATGTTATGGACACAATATCGCTATTTGTAACGTCCCAATGATCTAATTTTTATAGATTTTAATCGTCATTTTAAAATGCTCATTAAGTCCTAGAAATTTCCAGGCTTATGAATCTATTAAATCTTAGCTTAATGAGTTTTTACTGAGAATAGCCTTAATCAATAAGGAGCTAGTTTAGTAAATCAGGGAATCAGTGTAAATCCTAGAGATAGAACTTATCCAAAAGTGCAGAAGTCCCTGATAGCAAGTTGCTTTCTGGTGATGTTACTTGCTGATCACAAGCTCATCCCCCTGATCCTCCTCATATCAAGTCCGGTTGAATACTGATCATAAAGGTGCGCTTTCCCCATCTAATTATTAAATTCTTATTAAATTCGCCACGGGTTGCACCTAAAAGTGTGGGATCGGGGAAATGACGAGATAGGCTAGCAATAGAACACATCAATAGGGTATTGTTTTCGCCATATCTACAAGAGAATTTAGATTAATTTTAGAAATAGGGTACCCATATTACAAGTAGAACATGCTACTATTAACTCCGTCTTTACGAGATGGCTATAGACTAGTCATTGTGGGAGGTCTAGCAAATGATCAAGTTTTAGTTTCAAGTTTAACTAGCCGTTTATAGGGAATTAATTGTTTACAAGTTGGGTTGACAAGTCTGGCCAAGCAGGAGTAACTGGGTTGTCTTGATGCTTGTCTTGATGCAAAGCGCGAGTGGGGGGAAGCCCTCAGGTTGGTGCATCGGCGCTATTCGAGGTCTCGGCATCAGCTCCTGGCACGACCCTGGAAACTATGGGCACAGAACTTTTGATTCTACAAGCCCATGACTCTAATCAACCCAAACTGGGCAGTTGATGGATTGCAGTTGATTTGCGATCGCCAAACCAATAGCTAGTAATCCTTCGCTATTTCCAGCTTCTTTTACTAGCTAATACTTTTCGGTAAAATCCAGATGTGATTGACCGAATATTTTTCCTACAAACAGATATTAAAAGTTTAAAACTGGCTCCTAGGGTGCTGCGGAAACCGGCAATTGCTCTCAATCCTGTTTGTGGATTACAATCCCAATTGCATACCCAGAACTATTGGGGAAATTCGCGACTTATAGTAAAATAATTTCACCAAGAGACTTGCCATCGACTTGCCATCGACTTGTCATTTAACTAGGCAAAGGTCGATCTATGCTGTTGCATTTTCGTCGAAACTATGGAAAACCTTAAGACTACATTCAACAATACAATCAACGTTATCAAAGAAAGAATCTTTGATACCGACTTCAAGCTCGCCAACATCCCTCTTTCCACGATAGTTCTTGTGGTGCTCATCCTCATGTTCACCCAGATATTGCGAGGCTTGTTCACTGCCATAATCATTAGCAGAATCGAGCGTCTGACTAGCGGTACAGAAAGCACCCTAGACGATGAGTTCCTTAGGATTATTAGGGCACCATTAGGCTGGCTAATTTGGCTGGCTGGACTATGGGTAGTACAGCTAGTTGTGGCAAGCCATCTTACTCCTGAACAGAATCAGAAAATCCCCGAAATTCTGTTTGTGAGCGCTCTGTTCATTGCCACCTATATTCTTTACCGTGCTGCTCCACTACTGGGGGAGCTTCTAGGGGGATTGGCGGCCAACACTGAAACTGAACTCGACGATTTGTTTGTGCCCTACTTCCCAAGGCTTTTTCAGATATCAGCAGTGCTGATTGCCGCTATTAAAGCCAGTGAGATTTTGTTGGGAGCATCTGCTGGTGCACTGATCGGTCTACTGGGTGGTGCAGGTGTCGCCTTAGGTTTGTTATTCAAAGACATTATCTATGACTGGTGTTGTACGGTGATTATCTACGCTGATGGTCTCTATAAACCGGGTGACTATGTAATAGTGGACGGAGTAAGTGGTTTTGTTCAGATAGTCAGTATTGGTCTGAGAAGTACAACACTTCTTATTACTGAGTGGGGTTCTATCAAAAAACTTCCCAATTCTAAAATGATTGCTGGAGTTGTGGAAAATTGGTCCCAGAAGACTGGCAAGACCTTTAAGTGGGGCATAAATTTAACTCTGAAAGTTGATGGAACTTCAGCTGATAAAACTACCAGAATTTGTGAGGCTATTAAAGAAAAAATACCGACTATCGATGGCTTGCACAAGCAGAAAATGAAAGTTTTGTTTTCCCACATTGAAGATAATGCTAGGGTAATTAAAATTATAGTATATGTGATTGATACCAACCTCTACACTGCTGCCCAGCAATCCTTGAATATAGCAATATTAGAAATCCTGGAGAAAGAGGAGATTGATCATCTGCATATTGAGCTGGAAAAGCAACTTGAAGACTACAAACAGATGAAGGGAAATTTAGTTAGTGAGGTGATATCTAAATCCTAGCAATCCTTTGAACAAGGGATGCAGCGCTCGTTCCCTTCGAAGCTGCATCGCTTTTAGGCGCGACAATCGCGCAAATTTAATTCTTAATCGGTCAAGGGCACCTTTGAAATTAGGCAAAAATTCTAATAAAATTCCCAGGCCCGGGCCCCGCGCCCGGGTCCCTTCTTTTTTACAAATATGAGATGCACCCAAGATAGTAAACGTTTCAAACTGGCTCCTAGGGTGCTGCGCAGACGGGCAATTGCTCTAAATCATGTTTATTGCATACCTAGCACGCCTAGCACTATTGGGTAAATTGGCAACTTCTAGTAAAATTATTTCACCAATCGATTAGTTATCGACTTGCCATCGACTTGCCATTTAGCTAGGCACAGGTCGATCTCTGCTGTTGTCTTTTCGTCGAAACTATGGAAAACCTTAAAAGTACATTCAACACGACAATCAACCTAATCAAAGCAAGGATCTTTGATACCGACTTCAAGCTCGCCAACATTCCTGTTTCCACGATAGTGATTGTGGTGCTCATCCTCCTCGTCACCCAGATATTGCGAGGCTTGTTCACTTCAATAATCATTGACAGACTCGAGCGTCTGACTAGCCGTACAAAAACCACCCTAGACTATGAGTTAATTAGGATTCTTAAGCAACCATTAGGCTGGCTAATTTGGATCGGTGGACTATGGGTAGTACATCTAGTTGTGGCCACCCATCTTACTCCTGAACAGAATCAGAAAATCCCCGAGATTCTGTTTGTGAGCGCTCTGTTCATTGCTACCTATATTCTTTACCGTGCTGCGCCACTACTGGGGGAGCTTCTAGCCGGATTGGCGGCCAACACTGAAACTGAACTTGACGATTTGTTTGTGCCCTACTTCCCAAGGCTTTTTCAGATATCAGCAGTGCTGATTGCCGCTATTAAAGCCAGTGAGATTTTGTTGGGAGCATCTGCTGGTGCACTGATCGGTCTACTGGGTGGTGCAGGTGTCGCCTTAGGTTTGTTATTCAAAGACATTATCTATGACTGGTGTTGTACGGTGATTATCTACGCTGATGGTCTCTATAAACCCGGTGACTGGGTAGTAGTGGACGGAGTCAATGGTTTTGTTCAGATAGTCAGTATTGGTCTGAGAAGTACAACACTTTGTATTATTGAGTGGGGTTCTGTCAAAAAAGTTCCCAATTCTAAAATGATTGCTGGAGTTGTGGAAAATTGGTCCCAGAAGACTGGTAAGACGTTTGAGTGGGGCATAAATTTAACTCTGAAAGTTGATGGAATTTCAGCTGAGCAAACTTCCCGAATTTGTCAGGCTATTAAAGAACTAATCCCGACTATCGATGGCTTGCACAAGCAAAAAATGAAAGTTTTGTTTTCCCACATTGAAGATAATGCTCGGGTAATTAAAATTATAGTATATGTGATTGATATCAACCTCTACACTGCTGCCCAGCAATCCTTGAATCTAGCCCTATTAGAAATTCTGGAGAAAGAAGAGATTGATCACCTGCATATTGAGCTGGAAAAGCAAATTGAAGACTACAAACAGATGAAGGTAAATTTAGTTAGTGAGGTGATATCTAAATCCTAGCAATCCTTTGCACAAGGGATGCAGCCCTGGCTCCCCTATTCCGAAGCTGCATAGCTTTTAGGTGCGACCCGAACGCGCCCCGCGTCGGCTTTGCCGAAAGACGCGACCCAAAGCCGGGTTACCCGGCCATTGGAAAGCGTGCTGCCACGGGAATTTAATAATTAGATGCGGAAAGCGCACCTTTGAAATTAGGCAAAAATTTTAATAAAATTCCTGGGCCCAGGCCGGAGACTCTCCGCGCCCGGGCCCCTTCTTTTTTACAAAGATGAGATGCACCCTGACTCCTAGGGTGCTGCGCAAACGGGCAATTGCTCTAAATCATATTTATTGCATACCTAGCACGATTCGGTAAATTCCCAACTTATAGTAAAATCATTTCGCCAATCGATTTGCCATCGACTTGCCATTTA
>NZ_JAAHIE010000451.1:0-6115 GCF_010671945.1 Moorena sp. SIO4E2 | reverse complement strand
ATTCCCTCACGGTCTCGACTAATACGCCTCATGTTTGGTTCTGGATGGCGCTCCCCCAACATGCCAAAAGCCGAGGTGGTGAAGCAATCAATGCTTCCAGGTCCCGATTGCTCCCAAGCCTGCAATCGTTTCATAACTTCAGGAAAGCGAGCGGTTGCTACATACGTCGGTTGATGGCGATTTACCCATAACTCAGGCTGTTCGCACTTGGTGAGAACCAGGGCAATGCGCCGGTGTATCACCCCTGTTTCTGCTCGGTCTAGTGCGATCAAAAATTTATCCAGACCATTGGCATACTCTTTGTCTTTGCGATTAGCTAAGCCATCAACCAGTAACATAATGCCGTTGGCTTGCACGGCATCTTCTAGGTAATCCCGAAGCAAGGGGGTAGCTGCTTGGTACAACACATCTTGGAAAAACTCTCCAGAATAGTCTTTACAATTTATGTTGAGCCTTACCAAAGAGGAACCGACGCTGGTCTTGA
Organism: Moorena sp. SIO4E2; assembly: GCF_010671945.1. NCBI lineage: Bacteria > Bacillati > Cyanobacteriota > Cyanophyceae > Coleofasciculales > Coleofasciculaceae > Moorena > Moorena sp. SIO4E2. The sequence goes on along the minus strand of NZ_JAAHIE010000451.1, from coordinate 5,631 downwards.
GCCGCCGCCAGGAAAACTGGTCTTTGAGAACTATCTCGATACTATAATCTTTAACGTCATCGACATTAGCATCCAAGGGAGTGCCTTCTAACTGCTCCCCTTGTTCTAAAATTTTCTTGGCTTTGTCGATTAGTGCTTCCCCATCTTCATTAATTGGTGTGACTGTCTGCACTGGACTGGTGGAGGGGTCAGCTCCAGGCCAACGAGCCAAGGCAGCCATGTAGGTAGTTTTGCCAGATTTACGGTCTCCAATCACCCGCACACTAGCACTCAGTTGTGCTGGTTTAGGCAGGATTTTTTTCCCTAACTTGTTTTTTCCTAACCACTTATCAAGCATTGACTCCTATCCTGTTGCCTGTACTGAGCCAATAAAGGGGGGAAAATATACTATAGGGTTGCCATTTATCAGGCTCTCTCAGCACTGACATTTCTCCATCCCATCCTGGTTCATTGATACGATTAGGTCTGGGGTCATTTCGACCCAAAACCCCAAAGGTTGATAAAGCAAAAAAGCGCAAGTTTTCTGGTGCAATCTCCGATTGAAGCAATAATTTAGTTTGTCGTAAATGCACATCAAACAAGTCAAATCCTGGATCAAGCCTGCCCGGCCACAGTTCCCCTCGTTCACATTTAGTGATGGCCACCGCTACCCGTAAGTCTTTGGTTCTTTCATAGAAATCGATTTTTTGAGTAAAAACCCTCAATTTTTGAGCGTAATACTCATCACTATTTCCTTGCCACCCAGTCAGGAAAATTAAACATCCCCCTACATCCTTACTTAAGAATTCTTGAAATAAATCTTCGTGTTTCTGGTATATAAAGCCTGATTCTAATTCGTCAAAAAGTTCTCCAGCAGCATCTTTAACTACTAGGTTAATAGTTTCGTTCTTATGGAGCTTTCTCTTCACTTCGATCTGAAAGGAGTAAACAGGTAAATCACTAACCCCTCCTAAAGGAAGTCTTGTGCCTTCTAAGGAATCTCCTGACACGATTATATTTTTAGCTTGTTCAGCAAGATATTTAGCATCGTCATTCAAGGGGTGGACGCTAAACGTCTTCTGGTTAAACGCCATTTTTCGCTTTGACCAATAAGCCAAACCAGCTAAATAAGTTGTTTTTCCTGATTTTCGCGGACCAATCACAAAGATATTTCCCATCTTGTAATTCCTCTATTAACGTAAGGGGTCAGCGGTCAGCGGTCAGCGGTCAGCGGTCAGCGGTCAGCGGTCAGTAGACGTAACTAAGATTAAACAAAGCTTAGGTGTTTTATTTTAAAGGGTTTGTTCAGCGTGCAGATCACCTGATAACTGATAACTGATAACTGATAACTGATAGCTAATAGCTGATATAGAAAACCTAAATGAATTGAGATAATTTTGATGCCATATTCCCTACTCCCTACTCCCTACTCCCTACTCCCTGTTCCCTGTTCCCTGTTCCCTTTGCTATAGCTGATAACTTATAGCTTACCTCCTAACTAGCAAGAAAGCTGGCTAAATAAATCCAGGGTAGTTCTAACAGAGCACGATTATAAATACTGGTAATAAAACAACGCACAGGCACCCCCGCAGGAGGTTTAGTCATGGCTACTAGTTGACGTTGCACTGGTCGAAAGTAGCGCTGGGAAACATAGCTATTACGTTGATACCAGTTTTTCCGAGAACGCAGTGGATCATAGGCAAGCTGAAAGGCTTCTTGCTCTAAATCGCAAAATAGATCGGCTTTGTTTAAGCAAATCACAATATGTCGTACCTTGGGGCAATCATTATGAAAAAAATCTACCCACCGTTGAAATCTATTACACCACTGTTGTTGAGTAGGAAATTCCGAGAAGTCTACCGGAGCCTGGGGTGATAGCATCTCCCGATAGGGTGGCAAGACTAGCAAAATCCCCTCGCTCTGCTTTACTGCTGCCAATACCTGCTGCCATTGTTGGGGATTATCCAGCTGCCAGGATTTGCGCCAGACTTCCCCCGGAGTATCGATCCAGTCTATAGAGATGGTCTTGCGACCAGCCGGTAACGTTACTTCTACATCAAGGGAACGAGTGGTATAGACATTACTTGGATCAACTGGTGTGGGTCGAAATTTGTCTTCTGTTTCATCAAAGAAGAGTGCCTTAAGGTTCTCGTAACTCTGGTTGGGGATATGGACATAGTCAAATATAGAGTTAGTTAACTCAATGGCTAAGGCTGTCTTGCCGGTATTGCGATCGCCTATGTAAATTACTGCCACCGTCTAGTCGAGATTACTATCTTATGGTATAGTACCAACTTTATCAATCGGTGAGGTGCAAGGTTTTAGGGAGTCGGGATTGGGAGTCGGAAGTCGAAGCTCCCGACTACCTCAAGAATTTCTTACAAAAATTAAAAAAATATGCTATAATATAATATTTTTTGTGCTACAATCAAATTGTGGACATAAAATCCACGGGAAGAGCCAGCCTAGGGATTTTCGTAGGCTCAAGGCTGGCTCTGGGTTCCCCTTAAAGGAGATAACTTCATATTATGTCTTATCGTCCATGCCTATACCCATGGGTTATGATTCGCCTATCACCACGGAGGCAACCAGTAGTATTCGCTCGGTTCCGCAACCGTTCTGATGGCGAGAGCTATTTGCAGGCTCTGAAACCTCTGATGCCTAATGCCAAGTTTGTCCTTTTTTTTGATATAGGTCTGCCCATGGATCAAGAAGAGAGTACCTAGGGTGCCTTAGGGGCGGACGCTGCTGGCGAATTCGTGAAACCCTTATTCTGCCGTAATCTGCTCCCCTCTCCCAAGGTTGGGAGAGGGGCTGGGGGTGAGGGCTGATCGGGCTTCAAGGTAAGTTCGCGAAATATTTCGCCAACAGCATCCGCCCCGTAACGCACCACCTTTGGCATTGGCATTGCTGAATCTTGGAATCAATAGGAGTAGAGTGGGCATCCTGCCCGCTCGAAAATAAGGAGGAAACTGGCAAGATGCCAGTTCTACACAAGATGCCAGTTCCACGCCTGATGCCCATTCCACAGGTGCGACCCAAGGCCGGGTTCCCCGGCCTAGGAGGCGCGCACCTACTCTTAAAATCATTCCATTATTAAGCAACGCCTTGGCATCACTGCAATTCCTTATATAATTCCTTAAACCGACGCTGCTGCTGATTATGATCGACAATTGGTGCTGGATACCCACACATTTCGCGTCCGCTTTCAGGAATCTTCCCACTCACCACATACTCCGTATCCACAGAACTCAACTCCGGTAACCATTCCCGAATATACTCACCGTCCGGGTCAAACTTTTTAGCCTGACTAGCTGGGTTAAAAATTCGCAATGGTTTAGGATCCATCCCACTAGAGGCACTCCATTGCCAACCACCATTATTAGCACTAAGGTCTCCATCCGATAACCGCTGCATAAAATACTTTTCCCCCCACTGCCAATTAATAATCAAATCCTTAGTCAGAAAACTAGCAACAATCATCCGACAGCGGTTATGCATCCATCCGGTTTGATTTAACTGCCTCATCGCAGCATCAACGATCGGGTAGCCAGTCTTGCCCTCACACCAAGCTTGAAAGAATTCTGGATTATTATCCCAGGGAAAATCTTGGAATTTCTGGCGATAAGGTCCTTGTGCTAATTCTGGGAAGAAATACATAGCATGTTGGTAAAACTCCCGCCAAGCCAGTTCCTGTTGCCAAGTTTGGATACTTTGGCGAGCTTCATCACTGCGACTCAAATTATAAGCATTCTGAGCGGCCTGCCAAACCCTGCGAATCCCAATCACACCAAACTTGAGAGCAGCACTAAGTTTCGAGGTACCATCCACCCCTGGGAAATTACGTTGTTCGTGATAATCCCCAATAGTGCGATCGCAAAATTCCTCCAGTATCTCTTGGGCTACCTTTTCCCCTGGTGGCACTAACAGTTCATTCTCCCAGACATACCCCAAATCTATAGCACTAGGTAAATCAGTCACCCCTGCTGCTAGGGCATTGTCTTGTTCTATTTCCGTCAAGGATTCAACCCTAGTCAAAGTTGCCACAGGTTCTGCCTTAGATTGACCTTGCCAATTTTTCCAGAAAGGAGTGTAGACACTATAGGGATTGCCAGACTTAGTGAAAATTTCTCCTGGTGCGTGTAATAACTGATCCCAATAGTTATAGACAGCAATACCCTTTTCCTTCAACCCTGCTGCTACATCTTGATCCCGTTCCTTAGAATAAGGTTCCACATCCCAATTCCAACAAACAGCCTTAGCCTCCAGAGCAGCAGCTAAATTAGGAATTCCTTGCCTAGGGTCTTGATGTAGGATTAATAGTTGACTACCAGCTTGCCTGTAACCCTGCTGCAATTGTTCTAAGCAGCCAATCATATAAGTTACTCTTGCTGGGGCAATATCATCCCGCTCTAGAATAGTAGGGTCAAGACAGAAAACACCGACAAGCTTGGGACTTAGCTCAAAAGCAGCAGCTAGTCCCACATTGTCAGAAATCCGTAAATCACGGCGATGCCAGAATAGAATCAGGTTAGTCATTCAAGAACGGGCGAGCCATAAAAAAGCTGGAAATAGATTTAGCATCCACTGGCTCACCCTCCAAGATAGCTTGTTCTAACTCTTTTGGTGTCATTAAAACCACCTCTATATCCTCATCATCATCTTGCTTAGGAGGGGCTTCCAATTTCTCCAAATCCTCCGCCAGAAACGCATAAATGTACTCATCGGAATAGCCAGGAGCAAGGGGAAATTTCCCCAAAGATTTCCAGCGATGAGCGCGATAGCCAGTTTCTTCTTCTATTTCCCGTTTAATAGTTTCAGCTGGGTTTTCATGGGATTCTACCGTACCAGCAGGGAATTCCAAAAGACGCCCACTAACAGCAAAGCGATATTGCCGTACTAGTACCAGTTTACCATCGGGTGTTACCGGTACCGCCAAGGAACCACCAGGGTGACGGATACATTCCCATTGCCCTTCTGATTGATTAGGAAGACGTAGATTATTCACCTCGAAACTAAATCGTCTTCCTTGGAAAAATAGGTGTTTTTTCAGGAGTTGAGGGGGTTCTTGACCAGGTAGCATAAGAAGTATGAAAGATTAAGGATTAAGCATTCAGCGGTCAGCGGTCAGCGGTCAGCGGTCAGCGGTCAGCCAAAGGCTGATAGCTGATAAGGGTCAGCGGTCAGCGGTCAGCCAAAGGCTGATAGCTGATAGCTGTTCGGTGTAGCGTGCGCGTAGCGCTAATCGCTGTTCGCTGATACGCGACACGCTGATAGCTGATAGCTGACCTGCGATCGCAAATCCCGTCACTGATTCTACCCAATCCGGGCAATTTGTGCCAGGGAAGCACCAAGGCTCTTTCCCCCATGGGCTTTCAGCTTTAGGCTAATGGTTACCAGACCTAGAGTAAGGGTGACTGCTTCCCGGATGCCAGTTTTTTAAACTCCAGTTTTTTAAGCTGTCGTCCCATCTGTGTTTAGGAATTCAGTAACTAATGTTACCAGCTGTTTAGAACTAACTGTTACTAAGCTGTTGCGCATTTAAACTGTGATAACAGCATTGCCTTTGTTTTTTATTTTTCGTACCCATTTTATAATTAACCCTCCTTCATTTAAAAGATGATTTAACAAACATTATAATTCTTCAATTGA
>NZ_JAAHIE010000450.1:0-6192 GCF_010671945.1 Moorena sp. SIO4E2 | reverse complement strand
ATAATAATGAAAAAAAAAATTAGATAGATGCCTTTTGTCTGTTTTTCTATATAATGCTCTAATATTCTCATCTCCTTTAACTAATTCAAAACCAGCTTTTCCTAAAATGAAATTTAAAGTTGATAAGGAAAAGTGATAAAGATGTGCATTTTGAAAAAACCTTAATGGATTGACATAATTTCTATGAATCTTAAATATACCAGGAAGCTCAATATATAAATATCCTCTATCAGTGATTGAATTATATATCTTCTCAAGTTCTTCAAGAGGATTTGGAAAATGTTCAAGAACATGGCAAAGAATTACAAGGTCAGCTTTTCCGTATTTGTCTAAAGATTTTATATCTCCATGTTCTAGAATGAGTCCTATGCTTTTGCCACGATTCAAATATTGACTTCCTAAATCACAACCAAATACCTTACATCCTAAATTTTTGAAAGGGATCAGTACTCCCCCTGCTCCACAACCCACATCAAATACTGTTAAATTTTCATGAAACTTGAAATTTGGCTTTAGGAAATCCATAATTAATCTGCCATGACTTTCTTGTTCCTCAAAAAAATCATCTGGTGCTTGAGAATGGCCAACATAAATAGAACGGTAGTCTTGATCGTAAAATTTTGATAAACTAGACTCATCTAATCTTGGGCTTGTCCGCATTATCCCACAGGATTTACATAAGTATGTTGACACTGACAAACAATAGCGATCACGCTCAGTTAAACAAATACCTTCTGAATCACCACATAGACAAGAAATGCTCTCAAAGGTATATACTCCCTTATTCACTTTTGTCTGAAACTTACCAATAGAATCGTATTGAAATTCAGTAAGGTTTACTTGTGGACTTTCACAAATAAATAACCTACGAAGTAAAATTTTGTTTAGTCTATCAATTATTAGCATGATTCATTAAATCCACATAAACAGTATGTACATCTTCATTTCATAAATAAGATAGATGTCATTCTATATACTCATGAAGCTGAGATTTGGCACCAATCTTTTTGCCCTTCTGCAAACTCAGCAATCTCTCTCAACACGTCATAAATACTAGTCTGAGGCTTCCAACCCCAAACATTTGTAGCTTTTGTCGAATCCAACACCATCCAAGCAATGTCAAAAGGTCGTTCTGTATCGGTTTGAACTACCTTATTAGCCCCAAAGCGATCTTCACACCAATCACTTAATTGCCGCAGTGACATACTATTGCTCACCCCACCACTTAAATTCACAGTTCGGGGTTTATTCGTCACTAATGGCTCACTAAACTGCTTTTCTAACAAAGACACTAAATCTTGAGGATGCAAACAGTCACGTACCTGATAACCCTTACCGCCAAAACCAATATATTTCAGAGGTCGCTTTTCTTTAAAGCTATGAATCCAAAAGGCAAAAATCCCCTGTCCTGGATGACCGAATTGACCTGCTCCCGCCAACACACCACAGCGGTTAATCCACACCGGAAACTCAAAAGTTAATCCATACTCCAGCGCCAGTGTCTCTGACGCTAACTTTGTCGAACCATACAGAGAAATCGGTGGAGCCTTTGAAAATGCTTCACTAATCCCCTGCTCACTCAATCCCACTGGCCAACTAGACGAGTCAGCTACACAAGGCCGAAAAGCCCGGTCATGCACCTCTACCTTTAATTGTGCCAATGGTGGAATTGAATAGACCCGGCTGGTTGAGAGGAGTATGAAACCTGCATTCCAACGTTTGCAAGCCTCCAGCAAATTAATTGTGCCGCCTAGATTATGGTCAATCAGTTGACGACTACTCGATTGACCATCAACCCCTGCCAATACACTGGGGTTTGCCGCACAATCAATCACCCAGTCAAACGGACCATTAGCTTCCAGGTCGCTGGCATTACGAATATCACCATGAACAACCTTCACCCCTTGTTTGGTCAAAATCTCACGATTAAGCCAAGAGCCTGACCGAGATAGGTTATCAATACCCGTAATGGCTAAATCTGCTTTATGGTCAAGTAACGCTTTAGTCAGGGTACTACCCACAAAGCCACAAATTCCTGTAATAAAAAGTTTCATAAAATCCCTTAAACCGTTAAGCTGCCACCTGACTACTCTGCAACTTCCAATAGCGCGCATAGCGCTCACCTTGATGCAGAAGCGACTTATGGGTACCATGCTCTACAAGCTGTCCCCGCTCTAGCACTAAAATCTGATCAGCCTCAGCAATGGTCGAAAGTCGGTGTGCCACCACAATCACTGTTCGTTCCTTCTGGAACTGTTCCAATGCCTGCTGAATCAACTCTTTCTGCTGTTTGAACTTGGCAATTTAGGATGCCATAGTTTACGTTTTAAACTCACTTGCCATTCTCCAGTTAGCAGCCCTTTGGCTAGGTTCCTAGTGATTGCCTTAAGCGTCAGGAGCAAAAGCTGCTTATATAACTTCATTAGCTCTGGCATAGCCATAGTTGCGATTGAACTATTTGGAAAGACTGGATAGTTTCGCTGAATCCCAAATCCTAAGTAGTTGAAAAGGTCTGGACTAGGGTTATCGATAAACCCAGCATTGACCAGATTTTGCTCTCCATGGCCAAGATATTCATCTTTAATTTGCTCGACCTGGAACTGAAAAATATTTCGAACATGATGTCTGTCTTTAAACGGGCGTGCTCGATGAATACCATGCAAATCAAAGATGATGAGGTCGCCCTTCTTTATTTCAAAGGTTCTGATATCCTGCTGATAGTGCGTCTGAACCCAGCGATCGCTGATATAAATCTCATCGTCATACTTTGATGACCAAAGGTGGGAACCCTCAATATACTGAAACGGGCTTAAATTTGGCTCGGAAAGATATATAATAAATACCAGACCTTGCATCTGGTGCTTACCCAAAAACTGACTACCGTACAGCAGATTATTGTCTGTGTGCCAGGGCATATGAAACCCTCGACGGGTCTGACAGAACCTGTGATTTATCAGCTGATATCCTACTTGTAAATAGGCATTACAAACATCTAAAACCTGTTGAGACGTAATCAAATCGTAGGCTCGCTTCGACTTTGCCAGGCAATGGCTCAAAAACTTCTGATTTCCTGAACAAACCACACCTAGGTGATTTTTATTGATCAGAATCTCATCAAAGTCGATTTCTTCTAAGAGCCGGTCAGCCTCTATCTTATCTAATGCACTTTCTGCGAAGTAATAGCCCTTTTCCCTAATAGAGCTGACAATTTCAGCAGTGGAAGTAATATTGAGAGTGTTCCAAGACATAACAATACACCAGAAATGTTGAATCTATTTCACGTCTGTACCTACATTTAGATACCTGACTGGGTGATAAGCAACCTGGTGAACTTGGTAGGGTGTGGGAGAACGGGTGATTATAAAAATGATTATAAAAATACAGGAGCTGAGGCGTTGCTTAATAATGGAATGATTTTAATAGTTTTTAGGTGCGCTTTCCGTTAGCGAATTAAATTCTTAATGGGTCAAGGGCACCGGATATTTTCGGGCGGGCAGGATGCCCCTTACAAGGGTAGGTTTTTTACAAAGGGGCGAGTACGTACTTTTATTGTCTTGATGATTTTTAACGACAATAATGGTACATTTTCTTATACCCCACACCCCACACCTGAGGTGAAAGTTAAAAACCTACCCTGATGAGCGACTCCCGATTCCCGATTCCCGATTCCCGACCCAAATGTAAAAAACCTACCCCTGTGAGCCACTCCCCACTCCCTGATCAATTTTAGGGTCAAGAATGAAACAGCCCTGCCTCAAGCTACTGTTTTAAGCTGCCACCTGGCTACTCTGCAACTGCCAATAGCGTGCATAGCGCTCACCTTGATGCAAAAGCGAGTTATGGGTACCGTGCTCTACAAGCTGTCCCCGCTCTAGCACTAGAATTTGATCAGCCTCAGCAATGGTCGAAAGTCGGTGTGCCACCACAATCACTGTTCGTTCCTTCTGGAACTGTTCCAATGCCTGCTGAATCAACTTCTCTGATTCACTATCTAAGGCACTGGTGGCTTCATCCAAGATTAAAATCTCTGGCTGCTTAATTAATGCCCGTGCCAGAGCCAATCGTTGCCGCTGTCCACCGGAGAGTTTATAGCCCCGCTCACCCACCACGGTTTCGTACCCATCAGGCAAGGCTAAAATAAACTTGTGGGCTTGGGCTGCTTTCGCTGCTTCCACCACCTCATCCAAGCTTGCTGAGGGACGACCGTAACGCAAATTTTCTAAAATACTGTCATTAAAAATAAACGTATCTTGACTGACCACCCCGATCTGTTGCCGCCAGTCTTCCAAGCAATAGTCTGCTAGAGGACGACCATTGACTAGAATATGTCCTGCCGTCGGTTGATACAGTCCGATGAACAAATCTATAATCGAAGACTTACCTGCCCCCGACTCCCCGACTAAGGCAGTTACTTGATGTCGGGGCAGAGTAAAGGTGAGATTGTTCAAGGCAAGGTTATCATCGTTAGTATAAGAAAGGCTTACAGACTTAAACTCAATATCTTCCCTTAGCCGTGTAAACGGCTCCGTGCCCGAGTGCTCAAATACCTTATCCCGCTGGTCTAAAATCGTCTCCAACCGTGCCATCCGGGCGCTGTTATCCACAAAAGCTGTAATTGTGTTTGAAGTTGCTCTCAAGCGCCCCGATAACCTTTGCAAGGCCAGCAAAAAGGTCAACAACAGGGGTAGGATTGTCGCCTTACCCCCTTCAAATAGTACTGCGGAAGCCGCCAAAATTCCCAGGGCTACCATGGGCAAAGTCTCTAAAATTGGCTCCGGCAGGTAAAAGACCAATGCCCGCTTTTTTAGTTGTTTCTCGATTTTACCTAATATCTGATTTGCCCCCGTTAGTGTCTGTGGCTGGGTACCAAAGGTATGCAACAACCTCAATGCCTGGATGCTCTGAGTAATATACTTAGCCGACTCCACCTGGCTTGCGGTCACCCGCTTTACCACTCGTCGTAATCGGGGAATCAGCTTGTACTGCACATAAGCCACCGCCAGGATCAGCACCGTTGCCGCCCCTGCCAAGATTGGGGATAGACCCACGATAATAACCAGGTACACCAAGGAGAATGACACACTCACCACCAGATTGTTGAATTGTGTGATATTTTGATCGACTGCGAAAGCCGCATCATTGGTAAAAAGTACTAGGTCACCGACCTTATAGCGGCTGACACAGCCATAGCTAAAGGTCATAATCCGTTCAAACACTTTGCCCGTCACATAGGGCTGTGCTTTGGCCGATAGGTAAGCTGTGGATACCTTATTGAGATAGTTACTCAGACTTAAGCCGATTTGCAGCACCACTGCCCCAAAGATTAATATTAAAAACATTTGCTCTGGTGGCAAAGGCAGAATCTTAGCAAGGATTTGAGCTATTGTGGGATTAGTTGGTGTATCTGTTCCAGGGTCATCAGTCCCGGTTAGATAACCCACGGCCAGATAAATAACACCTAGGGTGCTGCCCTCTAGGACAGCACTGACGAGATTAGTAATCAGGTTCATCCCAATCAGCCACCAGTTTCTCCGGGCTGTCTCCCCGACCAGAACATAGGCTGGCGATCGGAAATTAGGAATAAGTTTTTTGAGTTTTGTCACAATTACTATTAATTAGTCAGCAAATATATAGCGTTTTAAAATCAGATGTGAAACTAGAATTGATGGGAGCAGCGGATCTGGGAAAGAGAGGGGGCGTTGCTTAATAATGGAATGATTTTAAGAGTTTTGTGGAATGGGCATCTTGCCCGTTATCAAGATTTTCCGGGCGTGGAACGGGCATCAGGCGTGGCACAGGCATCAGGCGTGGAACGGGCATCAGGCGTGGAACGGGCATCAGGCGTGGCACAGGCATCAGGCGTGGAACGGGCATCAGGCGTGGAACGGGCATCTTGCCCGTTTCATTTCCCAGGCAGCAACCTAACACTGGCGACCGAGAAAATGAGGGCTCGCCCAAGGGTTGTGCGTTACGGGGCGGACTATCCCAACGCTGGCTACGAGGTGAAAAATAAGGGCAAGTCCGCCCCTAACGCACCCTACGCACTCTTTCCCCTCTAGCATGCATGCCTCTTGCCTTTTGCCTTTTGCCCCAAGAAGTGTGTTTACAACCCAGATACAAACACTATATATACTCAAACGGTTACGGCTGATTTAGCCAAACGAGCTTGCCAAGATTCCACAATTTGCTGAA
>NZ_JAAHIE010000045.1:12231-27264 GCF_010671945.1 Moorena sp. SIO4E2 | reverse complement strand
ATCAATTGAAGAATTAGAATGTTTGTTAAATCATCTTTTAAATGAAGGAGGGTTAATTATAAAATGGGTACGAAAAATAAAAAACAAAGGCAATGCTGTTATCACAGTTTAAATGCGCAACAGCTTATCTATCAGCTATCAGCTATCAGCGAACAGCGATTAGCGCACGGGTGCGCGTTCAGCCAATGGCCTTGGCCGTTGGCTGTGCCAGGAAGCTGACAGCTGACGGCTGACGGCTGACGGCTGAATGCTCAGCAGCTAGGGCAGATCACCTCAGTTCGCTGATTGGGAGCTGATTGGGAATAGTTCCCAAGCATTATTTCGATCATCAATTCGGTCATCAAGGGTGTTATGGAAAATAGCAAAATAACCACAACCCAACTGTCTTTACCTAAAGGCGGGGGAGCGATTCAGGGCATTGGAGAAACCTTTCAGGCTAACGAGTTTACAGGAACAGCAGGGCTTTCTATTCCGATTCCGACAACTCCTAGCCGGGGTTTTGAACCGCAGTTGAGTGTTCAGTATAGTTCTGGTTCGGGAAACGGGACTTTTGGTTTGGGGTTTGCTCTAGCTATTCCTAATATTTCCCGCAAAACCTCGAAAGGACTGCCCAAATACGATGGCACTGATACCTTTATCCTCTCCAATGCTGATGACTTGGTACCAGTAGGTAACCGAACTCAAGGCAGTTACGAGATTACTAGCTACCGCCCTCGCACTGAAGGGTTATTTGCCAAAATCGAACAGTGGCGCGATCGCACTACAGGTTCATCCTATTGGCAGGTAATCAGTAGCGATAACATTACCAGTAGATATGGCAAAACGGCTCAAGCCAGAATCTGTGACCCGGAAAACAACAATCACGTCTTTGAATGGTTGCTAGAAGAAAGCTTTGATGCTAAAGGAAATTACATTATCTATCGCTACAAAGAAGAAAATACCCAAGGGATTGCTAGCAGTATTTACGAAGCAAACCGGACGCAGACAGCCAATAAATATATAGAGAAAATTCAGTATGGCAACGACCAACCACTGCAACCAGGAGATGACCTGAGCAATGTTTTATGGCACTTTGAAGTAATCTTTGACTACGGCGAGTATAATATCTACCCGACGAATACCACACCCTATACTCCAGTCGGAGAATGGATAAATCGACCAGACCCCTTCTCCACCTACCATGCGGGGTTTGAAATTCGCACCCATCGACTGTGCCGTAACATTTTAATGTTCCACCGTTTTACAGAATTGGACAGTGAACCGGTACTAGTCCACGCCACGGGCTTCCATTATCGAGAAGATGCTAATATTACTTTTTTGACGGCTGCTGAAGCGATTGGGTATCGCTACGAAAATAATCAATATCAAACCAAAAGTTTACCTGCTCTGGAATTTGACTATACTCCATTCCAACCCGAAGGACATAACTTTGAACCGTTCCTTGGAGAGGACAGTCTGTTTCTGCCCGGTTTGATTTCCTCAGAGTATCAAATCCTGGATTTATACGGGGAAGGCATTCCGGGAGTTTTGTACAACGACGGCACCACAACGCTGTACTGGGAACCCGCAGCCAAGGGTGAGGAAACTCAAGGGGTAAGATATAACCCTCCCCAACAACCTCTATCTTTGCCCCTCGCCTATGGGAAAACCAACAACCAACAGTTAATCGACCTGACCGGAAATGGTCAATTAGATTTAGTGGTCAGTAGTCCCAATGTTTCAGGATACTACGAAGTAAAAAGCGATCGGCTTCGCCGCGCCAAAGGCGATCGCACTTGGCAGGGTTTCCAAACCTTTCCCGCCTTTCCCAACGAATATCTCGACCCGGACAGTCAATTGACCGATATTACTGGGGATGGGTTGTTGGACGTGTTGCGCTTAGAAAGCGATCGCATAAAAGTTTATCCAGGGAAAGGGAAAGCAGGTTTTGGCCCAGCCATCATACAGCAGCCAGAAAATGACTTGCCTTTGGAGAGGAAAGGTGATCGCACTGAAGCCTTGCGGTTTGCCGATATTTTTGGCACCGGTAGGCAGCATTTAGTCAGAATCAAGAGTGGTTTGGTAGAATGCTGGCCTTCTTTAGGCTACGGCAAGTTTGGCAAAAAAGTGACCTTGGGCAATGCACCAAGCTTTGGCATAGACTTCGATATCTCCCGGTTGTTTTTAGCAGATATCGATGGTTCCGGGACAGCGGATATTTTGTATGTGAAGAGCGATCGCGTCGAGATTTGGTTTAATCAGAGTGGCAATAGCTTCAGCCAAACCCCTCTAACTATCTATCTGCCCAGCAATTGGAATAACTTAGACCAAATTAGCTTTGCTGATGTTTACGGGAACGGGACAACTTGTTTAATCTTCAGCGAAGAAGCCCCCAGACCCCGCCATTGGTGTTACGACTTTTGCCAAAGGACAAAACCCCACCTGTTGAACCAGACAGACAACAATCTTGGGGCGACCACTCGCATTACCTACGGCACTTCCACCAAATATTATCTGGAAGATAAGCAAAACGGTCAACCGTGGATAACCAACCTGCCATTTCCGGTACAGGTAATTGAAAAAGTAGAAAACTGGGATGCCATCTCCCAGACCAAGTTAGTCAGTTCCTACAGCTACCACCACGGTTACTACGACGAGGTAGAACGGGAATTCTTTGGGTTTGGCATGATAGAACGTCTAGATGCTGAAACCCTATCCAGCGATGCCCAACCCTACGATGTCCCGCCAGTATTGAGCAAGACTTGGTATCATACCGGAGCCTGGCAAGGAGAAGAGTCCCTCTCGAAGCAATACGAACCGGAATATTTCCCGGGAGATCCGGCAGCGCACCAATTTCCCGATAGCGTTTTCGATGCTAATGGCCAAGAACCGGACAGCGAAACCTGGCGAGAAGCCCATCGAGCCTTAAAAGGGATGGTCTTGCGTGAGGAACTGTACGGAAAAGACGACTCCCCCCAACAAACCAATCCCTACACTGTTAGTCAGAGCAACTACAGGGTTAAACTGATCCAACCCAAAGGGGAAAACAAATACGGAATCTACTTTGTCCATCCCCAAGAAAGTCTGACCTATGATTACGAAAGGAACCCAGCTGATCCCCGTATCGGTCACGAGTTTGTCCTGGAAGTAGATCAGTATGGCAACGTTCTGAGTTCTTGTGCTGTAGCCTACGGACGGCGGCCTGGGGAAGACCCACTGCCCGAACAACTGAGCTTAAAAATAACTTACTCGGCAGACAGTTTTATTAATCAAACCCAGGACTTTTATCTGCTGGGGGTTCCTCAAGACAATCGCAGTTATGAAATCAAGAATCTTTCATTACCTAGCGGTCAGCAATACTTCGCTTTTGCAGATGTCAAAGACCATCTAGAGGGAGTTACCGACAGCCCCGAAACCCCCCTACTGAGCTGGCAGCGCCACTACTATTGGGATCCCGAAAGGGAAGAGTTTTTTCCCCTGGGTGAAGTCGGTCCCCAAGCCTTGCCCTATGGCAGGGAAATAGCGGAATTTTCTCCAGAACAAGTGGAAGCGGCATTTGAGGGAGCTTTGACTAAAGATAAATTGGACGAATTGCTGGAAAATCAGGGCAGCTATGTCCTTGGGGAAAATTACTGGTGGAATCGAGGTTTGACTCAAGCTTACAACCCTGCCGACCAGTTCTATTTGCCCCAAGCAACAACGGATCCCTTCGGGAATGCCACCCGCTACGAGTACGATGGTTATAACCTGCTAGCGGTTAAAGTCACTGATGCGCTGAATAACGAAACCTTGGTGCAGGCAATAGATTACCAAACCCTGCAACCGCTAAAAATGCGGGATATCAATCACAACATTTCCGAAGTGCGGTTCGACCCCTTGGGGATGGTAACAGTCACCTCCCATTACGGAACGGAAAACGGGGTAGAAGTCGGGTTTATGAAGCTGGAGGATTACCAGCAGCAGAAACCACCGACTACAGAGGAGGTGATTGCCAATCCCCGCACCTATTTACAGGGGGCGGCGAGTTATTTCCACTACGACCTCTTTTCTTGGAAAGACAACCAAATCCCCGTTCATGCCGTTAATTTGGTCGCGGAAGATTATGATGACCAAGCTCGGGTGCAAAAGAACATCACCTACAGCGACGGGTTGGGGCGGGAAGTGCAAAGCAAGATGAAAGTCGAACCGGGGGAGGCCTTTGTAGTTAATCCCGATGGCAGCATTGGCACAGAAATAACGAGCGATCGCTGGCTGGCTTCCAACCGCAAGGTTTACAACAATAAAGGCAATCCCGTTAAAGAATACGAGCCTTATTACATCAAAGGCTATGACTATGTCGATAACGAAGAACTAAATCAGTTCGGGGTTTCTCCCACCCTATTCTACGACCCGCTGCAACGGCCAATTCGGGTGGATACCCCCAAGGGATTTTTCACGAAAGTCGAGTTTACCCCTTGGCAGGAGAAGCACTATGACGAGAATGATACTGTAGTGGATTCCGATTACTATCGGGAAAATATTGATAATCCAGACCTGGATGAAGCCGAACGCCAAGCCTTGCAAAAGGCAGCAGTATTCTACGATACGCCCTCAGAAGTAATCCTGGACAACTTGGGCAGAACGGTTCAAGAGATTGAAAACAATCAGACGGCTTCGGATGGGGAAGTTACTAGGCTGACAACCCATTATGAATTGGATATTACAGGCAATCAACTATCCAGTGCTGATCCCCGCTTGTCAGCTGCCAGTATCAAGAATTTCCAAATGACCTACACCATGACCGACGAGGTACTCAAGACCATTGGTGTCGATGGGGGGACTCACTGGCAATTGAATAACGTTCTGGGCAATCCCATTTATAGCCAAGATTCCCGTAACTTCGAGGTGCGCACCGAATACGACCAGTTGCAGCGTCCGGTACAAGTACATGTCCGGGGTGGGGATGGTGCGACTCAGCTTGACCAGGTAGTAGAACGCTTGGTGTATGGGGAAAGTAAAGATGATGCCGACAATCTCAATCTACGCGGTCAAGTTTACCAGCATTACGACCAAGGGGGATTATTGCAAGTTGATGGGTACAATATCCTAGGTTCCCCTTTGACAACTAAGCGGCAATTGAGGCAGGAGTACAAGGAAGAAGCGAATTGGGACAGTATTGATGACCCCAGTGCTTTGCAACCGACTAGCTACCGGACGCAATCTGAATACGATGCCTTGGGTCGCGTGACGGCGCAAACCGATGCGGACGATAATGTTTATACGCCAGTTTACCATGAATCGGGTCGGTTGAATCAGATTCAGGTGCAGCACGAGGGAGAACCAGCTTCGACTTATGTGGAGAGCATCGACTACGACCCTAAAGGACAGCGCAACCAGATTGTTTATGGCAATGGGGTAACAACTGATTATGAGTATGAACCCACCACCTTTCGCCTGACCCGGATTTTGACCAAGCGGGGAGCTACCTTAGCACCAGCGGGACAACCAGCGCCACGGGAACGGGGGGCTGCCCCTCACTGGTTGTGTCGGTTACTGCCACAGTTTTTGCGCCAGGCTTTGGGGCGGGTGTGGCCTTGGGGTGGGTCAGGGGTCACGGGCAGTAATTCGCGCTCTGTTGATCCTGCCAACTTACAAGACCTGAACTATACCTACGATCCGGTGGGGAATATCACCCAAATTGCTGATCACGCTTGGGATACAGTCTTTAACAAGAATCAACAAGTCGATCCAGTGTCTAGGTACACCTACGATGCCCTCTATCGTTTAATCGAAGCCACGGGCAGGGAACATCAGGCTTTATCCCGACAGCAGGAACAGTATCGGGATATTCCGGAAGTGGGATTTGTACAGTTACAGAATTTGAACAATGGCCAAGCAGTGGAAAACTACACCCGTCGCTATAGCTACGACCACGGCGGGAACTTAGACCAGATCGCCCACCAAGGCACAACCCCCCGCACTCGTAATTTAACGGTTTCGGAAACGTCCAACCGGGCGGTGGATAGTGAACTGCTAGAGGGAAACAGGGATATCGATCAGTTTTTCGATGCTAATGGCAACCAAATTCAAATGCCAGGCATTGACCCAGTGCGGTGGAATTATCGTGACAATATTGCCAATGTCACGATTATTGACAGAGACGATAGTAATAACGATGCCGAATATTATGTCTACGACAGCAGTGGCAGAAGGGTGCGCAAGGTCACCGAATGCTATGGCTCTGGAGGAACTATGACCCACATTGAGGAAGTGATTTACCTCGGTGGGTTGGAAATTCGGCTTTCTCGACAGGGGGAAACTGTCACTGAGGAACGCCATTGCTTGCGGGTGATGGATGATACCACCTGTGTTGCCATTCGCAACCAGTGGACACAGGGAGAACCGCCTGAAGGGGTGATCAATCCTCAAGTGCGCTACCAACTTGATAACCATTTAGGTTCGACCACCATGGAGGTAGATGGCGAGGGGCAATTGATTAGTTATGAGGAGTATTTCCCTTATGGGGGGACCGCATTTGTGGCAGGTAGTGAGGTGGAGGTGAAGTTGAAGCACTACCGCTATTCCGGTAAGGAACGGGATGGGAGTACGGGATTGTATTACTACGGTGCCCGGTATTATGCGCCTTGGTTGGGAAGGTGGATGAGTTGCGATCCGGCGGGGACGGTTGATGGGTTGAATTTGTATGCTTTTGTGGGGGGGAATCCCATCTCCCACATTGATGTTGGAGGCATGGTAAAAGACGATCCCTCAAAAGTACATAATAAGCTGTCACGCAATATTGCAGGTCTAAAAAAAATCCCTAAAGATTTAAGAGAAAAACCTACAAAACTTGAAAAGGCCAAAGATTATGTTTGGGCAGGACTTTCAGGAGGAATCGCTGGAGTATTAACAGAATCTGTAGAACAAAACTACCACCCATCTTATAAGATGATAAAAAATCTCGTACCACCAGGAGAGAGAAGACAGTGGATGAGATCAGGGGCCAATGCCATCGCAGCCATTAACTCTGTAGGAGCCGGTGAAGTTCCGTATTTGGGAAAAATTACAAGTGGTATAGAGGAAGGCTTAAGAAGTTTTAGTGAGCAAGCAGATTTGAAAAAGGCGGTTGCGAAGGCTGGAGTTACAACAATGGTTGGTATTTTGGAAGAACCGTTATCTAAATTCTATGAGCCAGTAGCTAATGTCATAAGTAATATAAATGATGTTGTCGGGGATGCAGATTTAATGCTACAAAATCTCAATACCGTTAATAGTCCAGACCCATCTAAAACTCAGCGCACTTACGACATTATTCAGACTCAATTAGAACAAGTACCTACAATTCATAGCAGAACAAGAGTATTATCAGACCTAGATAAAGGACAAAAAAAACAGAAGTTATTGAAGGACTTAAACAAAACAGAAGCTTGGTTAGAACGACAAATGTCAAAAATTGAAAAACGTACCGGGATTGCGCCTCAAACAACTGCGTCTGCTAGTGGGTCAGATGATAATACTCCAGCCAAGCAGTCGGATCGTCTTTCTGGTGACAAGATCGGACAAGAACAGCAGAAATTTGTAGCAAAACAAATGGCTCGGAGTTATCTTCCGAAGGAGACTTCAATGTGATCGGATTCGTTTGGATTCAACGAAAGCGAGCTGGAACTTACCCAAAAGATTAAAAGTGATTTAGTTGCGCGAGGAAAGCCTGACACACCAAAATATAACCCAAACAACCAAATTTACCAAAACAAAAAAAGGAACAAAAAAAATGTCAAACTCAAATCAGAACGCTAACGAGATTGCATCATTCTTAGCGCAAAACCCAAATTCCGACTTGCGCACTTTTAACTTTTTCGATAAAAATGCTGTCAACTCAATAAGTTGGGGCAGTCTCGATAACGGTCAAATCAGCGATCGCCTCGATCGCCTCAAAGCCTGCCAACGACTATTGCGCCTGGGTGTTGATGCCCAAGAAGCAATGGCCATGTGCGAAAGCGATCACCTCTCTCTCGGAAAATGCCTTTGTTGAAGCGGCCAACTTTAGTGCGATCGCATATCTTGTAGGGTGCAAAGCACGAAAGTGTAACGCACCGCCATCCAACCCAACTTAAACCCAAAAAAAGAACTCAAAAATGTCAAACTTAACCGCAAATCAAAAACGATCGCCTTCTCAACTACTGCTGCGCTCGCCACCCCGAATTTGACTTAAAAACCTTCAACTTTTCCATAAATATTCTGTTCCGGCATGCAAGTAGCGTGGCCAGGTTTGGATAACCCTAAACTAGGGGCGTTGCTAATTATGCCTATGGTTTTGCCCCCCTAACCCCCCAATTTTGGGGGGAACAAAACTATCAAAGTCCCCCAGAATTGGGGGATTTAGGGGGCTTTAATAAAACCAAATGATCGCGCATTCATTCCTTAATTCAGCAACGCCAAACTAGGGGCTATCTTCTGGTTATTGCTTCAAATAGATGACGGTTTATTTGGCATGATCATAAATATAACCAACAGAAATTAAAAAATAGCCTTGACAAATAAATAAGGAATGTGATAGCTTAACTATGGCCTCAAAAAAATCATAAAAAAAGCCAGAAAATCTAGAAAACAGACAGATTGATAAAAATCCTTTGTCAACTGCTAAAATCAATCTCTTAATTACTAGCCATGACTAATTAAAAATTAGTTATACGCTCGATACCATCACAACAAAGTAAAACGCTCTAGCTGGTAGTATTTATGATTGTGAAAGCGACTACTCCAAGAGCCAAATCAAACAATCATAACTTCGGTCATCAATTCGGTCATCAAGGGTGTTATGGAAAATAGCAAAATAACCACAACCCAACTGTCTTTACCCAAAGGCGGCGGTGCGATTCAGGGAATTGGAGAAACGTTTCAGGCTAACGAGTTTACGGGCACGGCTGCCCTATCGATTCCGATTCCGACAACTCCTGGCCGGGGTTTTGAACCGCAGTTGAGTGTTGAGTATAGTTCCGGTTCGGGAAACGGAACCTTTGGTTTGGGGTTTAGTTTGGCTATTCCTAATATTTCGCGCAAAACGTCCAAGGCGGTTCCTAAATACGATCAGACGGATATCTTTCTGATTTCCAATGCTGAAGATTTAGTGCCGATTGCTGGAGGAGAACGCACTGAAACGATTGATACAATCAACTATACAGTTATTGCTTATCGTCCGCGAGTCGAAGGATTGTTTGCCAAAATAGAACGGTGGATTAACCAGGAGACAGGGGATTGCTATTGGCGGACCGTAAGTACAGATAATGTCACCAGTATTTTTGGCAAAACCGAACAGTGTAGAATCTATGATCCAGAGCATCCTAGCCACGTTTTTCAATGGCTTTTAGAAGAAACGTTTGATGCCAAGGGAAATTCTAGTGTTTATCAATACAAATCCGAAAATACTGATAATGTTCCTGATGCTATTTATGAGGCAAACCGGAGGCAAACGGCTAATAAATATATAGAAAAAATTAAATATGGCAGCGATTCTCCCCTAGTTGAGGGTGACGATGTTGGACAAGTAAACTGGCATTTTGAAGTAGTCTTTGACTACGGGGAGTACGATATTAGCACAACCAACGTAACGCCCTATAGCCCAGTGGGTCAGTGGCAAAATCGCCAAGATCCCTTTTCGACCTATGATGCTGGTTTTGAAATTCGCACCCACAGGTTATGTCGAAACATCTTGATGTTTCATAGTTTTGAGGAATTGGGTAGCAATCCTATACTTGTCCATGCCACGCAATTCCACTATCAAGAAACTCCAACGGTAACGTTACTGAAGTCAGTTCAGTCAACTGGGTATCGCTATGAGCAAGGGGAGTATCAAACCAAGAGTTTACCGACCGTAGACTTTGACTATACGGCTTTTGCCCCTCAACAACAGAACTTTGAGCGGCTGACCCAAGCAAACGGTCAGGATTTACCAGGTCTGAATCTGCCCCCAGACTATATGTCAATCGACCTCTACGGGGAAGGGATTCCCGGAGTGCTCTATAGCGATGGGACCACTACACTTTATTGGGAATCACAAGGCAGTGGGAATGGTGAAACAGGGGGAGTAAACTATGCCCCACCGAAACAACTACCGAATTTCCCCATTGAACGCCATCTGCAAGATGCTAACGGGACGTTAATGGATATTGCCGGTGACGGACGCATGGCTTTGGTGGTTAGCAGATCAGGGGCTAGGGGTTATTATCAGTACGATCCTGATGGGGACAGTTGGCAGAGTTGGCAGCCTTTTGCCGGATTTCCTACAGATTTCGATAACCCAGACAACCAAATGGTGGATGTGACTGGGGATGGATTGATGGATATCCTGTTGGTGGAAAGCGATCGCTTACGGGTTTATCCGTCCGAAGGGGAAAAAGGCTTTGCTATGCCCCTAATCCGGCCACAGGAAAATGATGTTCCCACACCCAAACAGGGTGCTGTAGAAGAAGCACTGCATTTTGCCGATATCTTTGGTACTGGTAAACAGCACCTGGTGCGAATTACCGATGGTGCGGTGGAATGCTGGCCAAATCTAGGCTATGGGCGATTTGGTAAGAAGATTCAGTTGGCAAATGCCCCACGCTTTGAGGGCAGAATGGATGGTTCCCGGCTGTTTTTAGTGGATATTGACGGTTCCGGAACGGCAGATATTGCTTATGTGAGTAGCGATCGCGTCGAGATTTGGTTCAACCAAAGTGGTAATTCCTTTAGCGAACCCCTAACGGTTTATTTACCGAGTCCCTGGGATAGCTTAAATCAAATTAACTTTGCTGATGTTTTAGGCAACGGCACTACTTGTTTAGTCTTTAGCCAAAACCATATCCAGCCCCGCCATTGCTATTACGACTTTTGCGCCAAACAAAAGCCTTATCTGTTGAACCAGGTTAAGAATAACTTGGGAGCCGAATCAAACATTACTTACGCTAGTTCTACTAAGTATTACCTCCAAGATAAGCGCCAGGAAACCCCTTGGGTAACCAAGCTACCATTTCCGGTTCAGGTGGTAGAAACAGTAGAAACTATTGATTTTATTTCTAATACAAAGCTGGTCAGTTCCTATAGCTACCATCACGGCTATTATGACCGGATTGAGCGAGAGTTTCGCGGCTTTGGTCGGGTAGAACGAAAAGATGCAGAAATTTTGAATGCTGAGGAGCAACGGTCGCCTTGTTACGTTCCGCCCGTATTGACGAAAACTTGGTATCACACCGGAGCATGGCAGCAAGAAGCTTCTTTGTTTGAGCAGTATCAAAAAGAGTATTTTCAGGGGGATGACAATGCTGTTGTCTTGTGGGAGCCGATAGTTGATTGGGGAGGAATAAAACCGAGTGCTGAAGAAGTTCGGCAAGCCCATGTAGCTTTAAAAGGAACAATTTTACACTCGGAAGTTTACGGACTTGACGATTCAGAATTAGCCGACAATCCTTACAGCGTTAGTGGAGCTAGTTATAACGTCAAGCTGTTACAACCTCAAGGGGAAAATAAATACGCGGTCTTTTACGTTTGGCAACGGGAAACTCTAGCTTACGATTACGAACGGGATCCTTCCGACCCCCGTATTGCTCATAATTTTACCCTCGAAATTGACGACTATGGTCATGTGTTGCGGGAATGTGGAATTAGTTACGGAAGGCGAGAAGGAACTCAAGAGGAACTTCCCGAACAAACTAGCTTAAAAGCAACATATACAGAAAACAGTTTTATTAATCGTCCGGACCTTTGGTTGTTAGGGGTTCCCGCAGACAGTAAAAATTATGAACTGCTCAATATTTCCTTACCGTCAGGAAAAGAGTACTTTGATGTTGAGACAATCTCCAACATAATAGAAAACTTAAGCGAAGCTGATTATAACTTGCTGGCTTGGGAGCAATATTTCTATTGGGATGAATCCCTAAGCAGTGTTTTACCTTTAGGGGAAGTTAGCCCTCAAATGTTACTAGCGTTCAGTAAAAGGGCTGTGGTTTCCCAGGAACGAATCGAGTTGGCTTTTTCGGGAGTATTGGAAGGAGACGAGTTAGAGGATTATTTGGCTAACCAAGGGAAATACGATTTTGAGAGTGGCTATTGGTGGAATCCGGGATTAACACAATCTTATCTGGGGAGCGGACGCTTTTACTTACCCACCGAGACTACCGATCCCTTTGGGAATGTCACTGAAATTGAATACGATACCTACCATCTGTTAGTCAATAAAGTAACAGATGCCATCGGTAACGAAACAACAGTTGAAGCCATAGATTACCAAGTGCTGCAACCCCAGAAAATTAGGGATATTAACGATAATACTTCCGAGGTAATATATGATGCTCTGGGGATGGTAGTTTTAGCCTCCTACTACGGCACAGAAAACGGTGAGCGAGTCGGTTTTGCTGAGTTGAGCGCCCCGACTTCAGAAGAATTCGAGATGGAAAAAGCGATCGCTAATCCTCAAATTTACTTGCAAGGTGCTGCCAGTTATTTCCATTACGATTTATTAACTTGGAAAAATGATGGTATTCCTGTTCACGCCGTTAATTTAGTGGCGGAAAACTACCCTACCGACACGCGAGTGCAAACTCACATCACCTACAGCGATGGGTTTGGGCGGGAAGTACAAACCAAGATCAGGGTTGAACCAGGAACAGCATTTTCGGTTAGGCCAGATGGCAGTGTCGAAGAAATAGACACTGACAATCGCTGGTTGAGTTCTGGGGGAAAAGTTTACAACAACAAGGGCAACCCCGTCCAAGAGTACGAACCCTACTACATCGACACCCACGAGTATGTAGACAATCCGACGCTTAACAAATTTGGGGTATCCTCTGTGCTGCACTATGATCCCTTGCAACGAGTGATTCGAGTCGATACCCCCAAAGGCTTTTTTACCAAAGTTGAATTTACCCCTTGGCAAGAGAAGCACTATGACGAAAACGACACGATTGAAGATTCGAGTTACTACCAAGAAAATATTGACACCCTTGATCCCAACTCGGCAGAATACCAAGCGTTAGTCAAAGCAGCCCAATTTTACGACACGCCCGATATTAAGATTTTGGACAATTTGGGACGAATCATACGAGATATTAAGCAACTCGTCAGTAAAAATGAACCCACCGTTCAAGATCTGGTGACCAATTACGAGCTGGATATTGTGGGCAATCAACTTTCCAGTGCGGATCCCCGCTTGGCAGAGCAGGGCTACAATAACTTCTCGACCATTTATGACCTGACCCAAACCCCCCTAAAAACGGTTAGTGCCGATCGGGGAACTCAATGGACATTGCAAAACGTGATGGGAAATCCCATCTATGTAAGGGATTCACGGGGCTTTGTGGTAACCACAGAGTATGATCTGTTGCACCGTCCGACCCAAGTGCGAGTGCAGGGAGGAGATGGGGAGACTCTCCTAGATCAGGTGGTGGAGCGTACGGTTTACGGTGAAGATGAAACTATTACCAATCCTGAAGACTACAACCTACGGGGGCAAGTGTATCAACACTACGACTCAGCCGGATTGGTAAAACTGGGGTCTTACAGCATCACTGGACAATCACTCAGCAGCGAGCGTAAATTGCGTCAGGACTATCACAACGAAGCCGACTGGACTGAGATTAATCTGGACTTGCTTGAGGACACTGTTTACACTACATCCGCTGGTTATGACGCCCTGGGGCGGGTGATTGCAGAAACCGATGCGGATGGGAATGTCCACGTTCCGATTTATGACCTGTCCGGGGGGCTGTCTCACCTAAAGGTGACACATGCACAGGACAGTGAACCGACCATTTATGTGGAGAGCATCGACTACGACCCTAAAGGACAGCGCACCCAGATTGTTTATGGCAATGGGGTAACCACTGATTATGAGTATGAACCCACTACGTTTCGACTGACCCGGATTTTGACCAAGCGGGGAGCTACCTTAGCACCAGCGGGACAACCAGCGAGACGGGAACGGGGGGCTGCCCCTCACTGGTTGTGTCGGTTACTGCCACAGTTTTTGCGGCAGGCTTTGGGACGGGTGTGGCCTTGGGGTGGGTCAGGGTTCACGGGCAGTAATTCGCGCTCTGTTGATCCTGCCAACTTACAAGACCTGAACTATACCTACGATCCCGTGGGCAATATCACCCAAATTGCTGATCACGCTTGGGATACAGTCTTTAACAAGAATCAACAAGTGGATCCGAAATCAACCTATACCTACGATGCCCTCTATCGTTTAATCGAAGCCACGGGCAGGGAACATCAGGCTTTATCCCGACAGCAGGAACAGTATCGGGATATTCCGGAAGTGGGATTTGTACAGTTACAGAATTTGAACAATGGCCAAGCAGTGGAAAACTACACCCGTCGCTATAGCTACGACCACGGCGGGAACTTAGACCAGATCGCCCACCAAGGCACAACCCCCCGCACTCGTAATTTAACGGTTTCGGAAACGTCCAACCGGGCGGTGGATAGTGAACTGCTAGAGGGAAACAGGGATATCGATCAGTTTTTCGATGCTAATGGCAACCAAATTCAAATGCCAGGCATTGACCCAGTGCGGTGGAATTATCGTGACAATATTGCCAATGTCACGATTATTGACAGAGACGATAGTAATAACGATGCCGAATATTATGTCTACGACAGCAGTGGCAGAAGGGTGCGCAAGGTCACCGAATGCTATGGCTCTGGAGGAACTATGACCCACATTGAGGAAGTGATTTACCTCGGTGGGTTGGAAATTCGGCTTTCTCGACAGGGGGAAACTGTCACTGAGGAACGCCATTGCTTGCGGGTGATGGATGATACCACCTGTGTTGCCATTCGCAACCAGTGGACACAGGGAGAACCGCCTGAAGGGGTGATCAATCCTCAAGTGCGCTACCAACTTGATAACCATTTAGGTTCGACCACCATGGAGGTAGATGGCGAGGGGCAATTGATTAGTTATGAGGAGTATTTCCCTTATGGGGGGACCGCATTTGTGGCAGGTAGTGAGGTGGAGGTGAAGTTGAAGCACTACCGCTATTCCGGTAAGGAACGGGATGGGAGTACGGGATTGTATTACTACGGTGCCCGGTATTATGC
>NZ_JAAHIE010000045.1:0-12131 GCF_010671945.1 Moorena sp. SIO4E2 | reverse complement strand
TCCCTTATGGGGGGACCGCATTTGTGGCAGGTAGTGAGGTGGAGGTGAAGTTGAAGCACTACCGCTATTCCGGTAAGGAACGGGATGGGAGTACGGGATTGTATTACTACGGTGCCCGGTATTATGCCCCTTGGTTGGGAAGGTGGATGAGTTGCGATCCAGCCGGTACTGTTGATGGGTTGAATTTGTATGCTTTTGTGGGGGGGAATCCGATTACATACATTGATGAAATTGGTACTGTAAGACACCCCCGTGCAGCAAAACAGAATGTAGAACAAACTAAGAAAAACCCACTGAGAGGAACTAAAGAAGCCAAGAAGGCACGTGAGGGACAACGACAGGAGAATCTAGCAAGCAGAAAGGACAAGAAATATAAGAATACAACAAAAAAATTGAAGCTTGGTTCATACAAAGACCCTGATAATAGAACCAAAGAAGAGCTTCAGTCATATCCTTCAGGAAGCTACGCCTATTTTAGGTATCTGTATCTAGCGGAAAAACTTAAAGACCTTTCACCACAAGGACTAGGACGAGTAGGCGATAACCCTGCATATGTAGAGGTCGATCATTCTCCACATGATGCTTCACAAAGAGGAGGCAAGTTAAGGGGAAAAGAAGAAGGAGGATTCGAACCTTTGCTTTATAGGGTAGCTGTACCACTACCTCGTGATTGGCATCGAAGGCACAAAACAACTCATGGTCCTCATGCAAGTCGATATGATGCAAAATTTTCACAAAATCAAGAACAACTAGTTGAAGCAGGCAAATATTATGAAGCCTTAAAAAAACACTTATTGGATACATTTAGCCCAGAAGCAATTGATAAAACTAATGCAAAAATAGTGGAGCAAGTTGCGAAATACACAATACAAGCTCTTGATTATGCCGAAAAAGGAAATATCCCCCAAAAGTTACATAAGCATCATAAAAGAAATACTAGCTTGATAAATTCTAAGCAGAGGCGGTATATTCAGAAGGAGTTAAAACAACAGCTGGATAATATTGCAAAGCTAAAAAATAATTTAAAAAATCCCTTTTAACATGCTACATATTTTCTCGGAATACCATGAAATTCAACCCAAAACCCACACTTAAAACCGAAAAAAAGAGGCAAAAATGTCAGATTTAACCGCAATAAAAAACCTTGAGCAAGCTAGTACGATCGCTTCCCTCGTAGGGTGCGAAGCACGATAGTGTAACGCACCGCAATCCCACCCAACCACCAAACTTAAACCCAAAAAAAAAGAGGTAAAAATGTCAGACTTAACCGCAATCAAAAACAACGAAATTCTCAAGCCATTCTTCGCACGCAACCAAGAAGTTGACTTACTAAGCTTTAAATTCTTCGATCAGAATGCTCTGACCTCATTAAATTGGGAAAGTTTAGACCAGGATCCCATTGTTGCTCGCCTCAAAGCCTGCCAACGACTATTGCGCCTGGGTGTTGATGCCCAAGAAGCAATGGCCATGTGCGAAAGCGATCGCAAATTAGATTCTGCCTTAGCCATCGCCTCC
The DNA here is from genome assembly GCF_010671945.1 of Moorena sp. SIO4E2. Lineage (NCBI taxonomy): Bacteria > Bacillati > Cyanobacteriota > Cyanophyceae > Coleofasciculales > Coleofasciculaceae > Moorena > Moorena sp. SIO4E2. The sequence continues at coordinate 10,616 of NZ_JAAHIE010000045.1, read as the reverse complement.
CTCTCCGAAACTGCTTTTGTGGAAGCGGCCAACTTTAGTAACCCCGAAAAGGCCAAATCAGTTCATCGCCAGGCCAGGGAAAAAACAGCAGGATTAATGGTCTTTTTGGCTAATGCCATTCAGTTTAGTTCCCCACGCCAGGCAACGGCATTATTTGACAGTGCCCAGGAAATCCGGAATAGTTTAGGGGATATTCCCAGCTACCCAGAATTATTTGGCAGTCTGGATTATTTACAATGCGAACCCTGTCAGTCGATTTTCAGTCCATCTGCCTATTTTGTGGATTTAATGCGGATGGTTGAGGAGTATATTGTTGAGGGTGACAATGACCTGAGTCTCAAGGGTCGCCGCCCCGATTTAGAAAATATTCTCTTGACCTGTGACAATACTAACGATACCGTTCCCTACACCCAAATTGTCAGCGAAGTTTTAGAAGAAAAACTCGAACAGGAACTGGGAGAAGACGATGTATTTCAACACCTGGCGACTGCTCTATATCCCCGGAATTTGCCCTTCAATCTTTACCTGGAACAGATACGGATTTATATCAGCAATTTAGAGACTAATCTGGCTGATATTTACCAAACCTTTCATCCTCAAGAACCTGACAGCACCCCTTGGGCGCGGGAATATATAGGACTTTCTCCAGAAGAAGATAAATTAATAACAACGCCTCAAACTGATGATTTAGCAGAGCGCTATGGTTTTGAGGGCGAGCCAGGGGATGATTTTTGGGGATTAAAGAAAAAAGAAACTTTCCTCAAACAAACAAAACTCTCTTGGCAGCAATTGGATGACTTGCTCTATCAAAATCTGTCATCAGCAGAAATTGAATCTGATGTAGCCCATCAATTTTTCATTAATCAACATTTTTCAGACAATAAATATCTGAACCTGAACGATAATGATGAAATTGAAAACCTGGATTTAACAGCACTCGATCGCATCGATCGCTTCTTACGTCTGGCCGCAAAACTGGATTGGTCTTTTGCCGATTTGGACTGGGTTCTCGCTTCTATTTCCTCGGATGGCAATAAAAAGATTGATGAAACAGCAATTCAAAAAATTGCCCAAATTAAGCGACTTCAAGTCCAAACCAAGTTGCCCTTAGATGTGCTGTGCAGTTTTTGGCACGACATGAAGACAATCGGGAAAGGTGACAAACCAGAACGCCCTCAAGACTTATTCAATCGCATCTTTAATAACCCGTTTACGTTTCAAGGACAAGAGGAATTTCCGCCAGAGGAACCTTGGGAAATTGATGGCACCGACGAGCGCAATTCTCTGCTGCGAAAGCGCCTCCTAGCTGCCTTGAAATTGAAGGATAAGGATTTTAATGTGCTAGTCCGGGGAATCTGGACTACAGAAGAAACAGTTACCTTAGACCTTACTAACTTGTCAGGACTTTTCCGGAATGCCCAAGTGCTTAATTTACTGGGATTAAAGGGAGAAGAGTATAAATTGCTGTTAAAGTTCCTCCATCTATCCTTGGCCTCTGTGGAACAACTGGAAAGCGACTGGCCGATGGATGAAGGGTCGGGCACGACCATCAACGATAAGACAGGCAGTAACAACGGGACTTTGCATGGAGAAGCGAACTGGCAGGAGGTAACGGACTTTCCTCAAGCTGCTACCAGAAAAGTGTTGCAGTTTAATGGCAGCGATAACTCCATCACCTTCAGCCAAACTCAATATTTTGGGAGCGAATATACCATTTCGGGTTGGTTCAAGAGTAGTTCCGATTCAGACCAAACGATTTTTGCCGCTACTCAATGGGGCGGACACAATCTGGCGGTCGAACTAAACAGGGATCGCAAATTGAGGTATTTACACCGGGTTCCCTCTGGAGGTTCGGGAGGGGAAAATATTTATTCTGAAAAGAGCTACGCAGATGGGACGTGGCATTACTTTGCGGCGGTCAAAGACCCTCGCTACATGAAACTGTATGTCGATGCAGAGCTAGTTGGTACTAAAGAAGAAAATCAATCGATTTCGGGCAACACCAACATTGTGATTGGTAAGATGGGTCGTGACACCGAAAATCGCTTTTTCAACGGTCAAATCGCAGCAGTCCGCATCTGGAATATTGCCCTACTTGCTGCCTATCAATTTGACATCGAACAATTAATCGCGATCGCTGACTTAGCTCAATGGCTGAAACTATCGGGTTTCACTGTCTACGAACTCGACTACATTCTTTATGGAATTGAGTCCGCTTCTGTGACCGTCGTTTTGCCAGAAAAGAATCTGGAATCCTTGATGAAGGATTTATGGAAAAACGTTCAACTACCAGAAGGGGATTTAAGTGACGACCAACGAAATGAATTGAATGAAGCAATTGCCAGCCATTATGGCATTGAGCCTGGTTTATTCTCTATCTTAGCCCAGTTGGGGGCCGAGTCAGTAGGAGCAGACGATTATATCGAACTGCTGTTAACTGAAGTCGAAATAGGAACGGAAGAATGGAATCAGATTGTGGGCTGTTTGAAATACATCTCGCAAATGTACTTGCTGGTTTTCAAGCTCCCCCTCACCGATCCAGAACTGACGAGCATTACCAATCATCCCCAAGCCTACAATATCGAATCCTTGACGGAACTAACAGTTGAAAATGTCCAGAGTCTCTACCGATTTAAGCATAAATTAGTGGGCAGCTTCGATGAACCCGATAATGGTCTAGTTGAATATCTGGAAGACCCTTCTATCGAAGATCTAGCTGAACTGACAGGTTGGAATGAACAACAAATTGAGCGAGTGATTGAGTATTTCAACCCCTCAGAAGAAGAACCCTCAGAAGAGGAACCCTCAGCAGAAGAAGAATTCTATGATTCAGTAGAAGGTTTGCTGAAACTTAAAGGATGTTTTGACCTCAGTTTCCTCCTGGGCTGCCGCGTTCAGATCTTATGCAATTTGTGCGATTTATTGAAGGAGGGAGCGGCAAGTGAAGATTGGGACACTTATCAAAGTCAAGCCAACTCGATAGCTAATTTAACCCAAGCGAAGTACGGTTACCAAGAATGGACTGAAGTTTTTGGAAAGCTCAATGGCGCTGTTACAGAACGCCAAAGCCAAATTCTCTCTGAGTTTGCGTTGTGGAAACTAGAGATGGCAAACTTGCGCCAACTTTCGGAATATCTGCTGCTGGATGTGGAGATGACCAGTTGTGCTTGTAACTCCCGCATTCAGTTGGCAATTTTGTCGGTGCAAACCTATTTGCAGCGCTGTCAAATGGGGATAGAACCGGGTGTGAGTGAGGTAAAGATTCCCCCGGTGTGGTGGGAATGGATTATGAATTACCGCCTGTGGGAAGCGAATCGCAAGGTGTTTTTGTACCCGGAAAACTACATCGACCCCAGTTTGCGTCAGGATGCGTCTCCTATTTTTAAGGAGTTGCAGGATGAGTTATTACAGTCGGAAATTACAGCAGCTACCGTAGAAGTGGCTTATCGCAATTATTTTGATAAGTTGGCGGAACTGGCAAAACTGCAAATTGTTGATAGCGGTATTTTTGAGGTGCAAACGCCGAAAAGTCCTGAACCCATTGAAACCTTGTTCATTTTGGCCAAAACCCTAACTCAACCCCATACCTTCTATTATCGAACTTGCGAACGACCTTCCGATAATAAACCCCTGTGGGGACATTGGCAAAAAATTGACCTGCAAATTAACTCGGATTATTTGGCCCCAGTCTATGCATTTAATCGTTTGTTTGTTTTTTGGGTGGAAACGAAGGAAATTGAAAAACCCCAGGGCAATGATGTAAATGACACGGTGAAGATTACCCAGGCAACGATTAAGTATTCATTTGAGAATGTTGGTCAGAAATGGGTGGCACCCCAAGACCTGGTTACAGATGTAGAAATTCCCAGTGATAAGGTAGACGATCCCAGCTTGGGCAAGGATTTTTGGCAGCAGGTTTATCCCATGGTAGTTCCAGAGCCAAGCCTCCAATCTGGACTGATAACAAGTGTCCTTGGCGGCTTGCAGTCTGTGTTAGCATGCAAATTTAATGACAAACAAGACTCGTTTTTTAAACAAAGAAACAAAAATCTTAAAGAGCCGGAATCAGAATTGAAAGCAACAATTGCTAGCGATCTGATATCGTCTCCTACACCTTTCTTGGAAAAAGACAGTAGTTCTATAAAACTTTCGGTGGCACGTTCTCGTTTAGCAGCAACAACAGTAGGGAATCTAGCTATCTTCGCTGGGGGTAGTGCTGACGATTATTCAAATGTAGTGGATGTTTTTGAATACCAAAACGGGACTTTGGTAAAAAAAGAACACAACTTAACACTTTCGGTGGCACGTTCTAATTTAGCAGCAACAACAGTAGGGAATCTAGCTATCTTCGCTGGGGGCTTCAATAACAATGATCGTTTTTCGGACGCAGTGGATGTTTTTGAATACCAAAACGGGACTTTGGTAAGAAAAGAACTTGAACTCACACTTTCAGAGGGACGTGATCATCCAGCAGCAACAACAGTAGGAAATCTAGCTATCTTCGCTGGGGGTCGTGCTGACGATTATTCAAATGTAGTGGATGTTTTTGAATACCAAAACGGGACTTTGAAAAGAATAGAACTCGGCCTCGAATTGTCAGAGCAACGTAGTTTTTTAGCAGCAACAACAGTAGGGAATCTAGCTATCTTCGCTGGGGGCTACAATGACGAGTATTCGGAAGTAGTGGATGTTTTTGAATATAAAAACGGGACTTTGGTCAAAAGAGAACTCGAGCTCACACTTGACCAGGCACGTTCTCGTTTAGCAGCAACAACAGTAGGGAATCTAGCTATTTTTGCTGGGGGCTCATCTATTCATAGTTTGGACGGAGTGGATGTTTTTGAATATCAAAACGGGACTTTGGTCAAAAAAGAACTCGACCTCGAATTGTCAGAGGCACGTTCTCATTTAGCAGCGACAACAGTAGGGAATCTAGCTATCTTCGCTGGGGGTATTAATAACGATTCTTCGGACGTAGTGGATGTTTTTGAATATCAAAACGGGACTTTGGACAAAAAAGAACTAGACCTCGAATTGTCAGAGGCACGTTTTCGTTTAGCAGCGACAACAGTAGGGAATCTAGCTATCTTCGCTGGGGGCGAGCCTCTGTCGGAAGCTGTGGATGTTTTTTCTATCCCCAGTCCCAGCTTCAGTCTTTTACCCTCTAGCCCCGAGCTTCCAAGCAATACCACCGTTACCCCCATCAAAAACCAATCCGAAGCCTTTACCCTGCACAACCGTAGCGAAGCTTTCTCCGCTTTATCTGAAGCTGATCAACTTTCCCCCGTTGCCCGCCTTACCACTAGCGCCATCCGGCACTTCAATCATACCCTGTTTGCTGAAGGTTTAGATGGTTTGCTCTCTCTGGAGTCTCAAAGTATATCCGAAGAATCAAACTTTCCACCGGAATTTAACGAGGATATCAGCCTCGACTTTGACGGGGCTTATGGAGCTTACTTTTGGGAAATTTTCTTCCACATTCCCTTCTTAATTGCCTCCACCTTAAACGCTAACCAACGCTATAACGAAGCCCGTAAGTGGTATCAGTATATCTTTGACCCGACAACTCCGCCTCCGGATCATACAGAAGGGCTAGTAGGCTACTGGCCAATGAACGAGGGGAGCGGGAGTGATATCTTAGATAACAAAGGCGATAACAATGGGACTATAAAAGGGACTCTCCAATGGAAAACTGTCAATGATTTTCCCGGTGCTAGCTCCAGAAGCGTGCTGGAGTTTGATGGCAATAGAGATAACTACGTTGAGATTAACAATCCTTTTAATAACTCACAAAGTTTTACCATTTCCTTGTGGGTCAAGCCCTCAATTCCTGAGGACGATAATTATTATAAAGGATTCATTGGCGAACAAGATGGCCCCATTGAGAGCAGAATGCCAAGTCTATGGATGATTAGGAGATCCAATCAGAATTTCGCATTGCATGTAGATTCTTACGATAGTAGTGGAAACAGATTTTTATTTAACTTGGAGGATTTTTACACATCGTCGATGAACGGGTGGGTTCACATTACTTGGGTTAAAGATGGCAATCAATATAGAGTTTATCGTAATGGTAAACTTTTTGGAATCGCAGAAGCACCACCAGAAGTTGCCAACGTTGACAATTCTGACAGCAAGTATTGGATAGGAAAAGCAAGCGGCGATCCTTGGTATGGCGAAATTGCTGAAGTTCAGATTTGGGATCGGGCTATTAACATTGAACGCTTCTGGCAATTCCTACCCTTCCGAGGCAATACCCTCCAAGACCTCAAAGAAATCTTAACCAACGAAGCCGCCATCGAAGCCTACAAAGAAAATCCCTTTGACCCCCATGCCATTGCTCGCCTGCGGATTGGTGCCTATGAAAAATCCGTGGTGATGCGCTATATCGACAACCTGCTTGACTGGGCAGACTCCCTCTTTACCCAAGACACCTGGGAGGCCATTACCCAAGCTACAACCCTATATATGCTCGCCCATGACTTGCTCGGTCCGAAACCCGAAAATGTCGGTCAGGTACGCACCCCAGAACCCGCCAGCTTTGCAGATATTCGCGCACATTATGGAGATGCAGGAAGCATTCCCGAATTCCTGATCGACCTAGAAAACTATTTAGACGACAACCTTCTGAGTAACTTTGGCAATAATGTGCCCTTTAACGCCATTGATGCTTATTTCTGCGTCAGCGAAAACCCAGAACTGGCCCAATACTGGGAACGAGTCGAAGACCGCCTGTTCAAAATCCGCCACTGCCAAAATATCCAAGGCGTGGAACGACAACTAGCCTTGTTCGCACCCCCCATCGACCCCAACCAATTAGTGCGCCTAGCCGCTGCTGGGGATGGTTCCCTCAATTTAGCCACCACCGACACTGTACCCCACTATCGCTTCTCCCACTTGCTAGAACGGGCTAAAGCCATGACCTCAACTGTCATGCAACTGGGTTCTACTCTGCTCAATACCCTAGAGAAAAAAGATGCCGAAGAACTAGCAGTGTTGCGTGCTACCCAAGAACCGATCTTGTTACAATTGATTACCAAAACTAAAGAAAAGCAAATTGAAGAAGCACAAGCCAACCTGGTAGCATTGCAACAGAGTTTAACCTCAGCCCAAGGTCGCGGTCAACACTATCAAAACTTAATCACGGCAGGATGGAACGGAGGGGAACAAGCTACGGTAACTCTGATGGGTGAAGCCTTAATCCCCCAGGTTGCTGCAACTGCGGTTCGTGGTGCTGCGATCGTGGGCCACTTATTGCCCAATACCTTTGGATTTGCCTTTGGCGGGATGGAATTTGGGGAGGCGATTAATATGGGAGCTGCCACGTTAGATGGTATAGCAGGTATTCTCACTCACAGTGCTTCTCTGGCCTCAACCATCGCTCAATTCCAACGTCGGGAAGAAGACTGGCAATTCCAAGAGCAAATGGCAGAATGGGATACCGAGCAAATCGAAGCCCAAATTGAAGTGGCAAAGGTGCGCATCGAGCTAGCTCAAGCGGATTTAGAGGTTCACCAGCAGAGTATCGCCCATTCCCAAGAGGTAGAACAATTCCTGAAAGACAAATTTACCAACAAAGACTTGTATCAATGGATGTTAGGTCGCTTGTCTGGTTTGTATTTCCAGACCTACAAAATTGCTTTGGAAATGGCCTATTCTGCCCAAAAAGCCTACCAGTACGAATTGAACCAGGACGACATCTACATCGAACCCATCCATTGGGACGGCAACAAAAAAGGATTGTTGGCAGGGGAAAGCTTGATGTTAGAACTCAACCAACTGGAGAAGGCTTATCTGGATGGAAACGAACGCCGCTTGGAAATCGAAAAAATTGTTTCCCTGGGTCAACTCGACCCCCAAGCTTTCCTGGAGTTAAAGACAACAGGAGAATGCCACTTTAGCTTTGACGAAAAGCTGTTTGCCCTCGACTTCCCCAGTCATTACTGCCGTCAAATCAAAACCATCGAGCTGTCGATTCCTGCAGTGGTCGGACCTTACCAAAATATTAACGCCACACTTACCCAAGACGGGGACAAGGTCTTAATCAAACCCGATACCAATGCGGTTAAGTGGTTGCTAACCCTAGAAGGTAACGAACCCGATACGGGAACCTTACGGCAAGATTGGCGGAAAAACCAACAAATTGCTATCTCCAAGGGAGTCAACGATAGCGGTATGTTCGTTCTCAACTTCCAAGAGGAGCGGTATTTGCCCTTTGAAGGCACAGGAGCGATTTCCGACTGGATATTGAAAATGCCGAAAGCCAACAATAGCTTCGACTTTGAGAGTATCACCGATGTGATTATCACCCTCAGGTACACAGCACTGCAAGGGGGTTCTACTATTTCTAACACTGTAGCCGACAACCTCACTAAGTTTACCGGACAGGTGGTTCTTAACTTAAAGCAACAGTTACTCCAAAGTCCAAATCACAACGAGCTATCCTTTGTTGTCTCACCCAATCTATTCCGTGGCAACCTGAAAAACTACAGTATTTCCGCCTCTACTGAAGAACGCTCCAGTATTTACTTGCAACTGCACTTATCCGACAGCGGTAATCAGGTCAATCCATTACCCACCCTGAATCTAACCATCGCTGGCAATGAAGCAATTTCGCTCAAACTTAACAAAGATGAAAACGGTATTGTTTCCGCAACACCCGAGGAGTATAACGACAAAAATGACAACATTTTTACACAGCCTTGGTTACTTTCAGATCAAGATGAAAGCGGATTTCTCAGTCCAGAGAACTTGACAGGTATTGTTTTGGTTTTGGCTTACGAAGGTGAGATTGACTGGTAAAAAACTTAAGTAAGATCGCCTTTTGGTAGCATATCTTGTAGGGTGCGTTAACGCAAGTGTAACGCACCTATTTTTTGTAGGATGCGAAGCATTTTGTTAACGCACCGAAATCAAATCCAACTGACGGAATTAAACCCCTTTTTTTAAACAAGCTTCCATTTCATTACCGTACGATTTATTTCAATTACCCCTCAAAAAAAAAATTATCAAAACCCTTGACAAAGTATACTATAATCGTTATGATTATAGTATACACTTCAAAAACACTTTTGAACTATGCCTGACAACTTTCGCCCGAATCAAGAAAACAATCCTGAGGAAATCACTCCTAGTAATACTCCTCAGGAACCTTCCCAAAAAAAATACCCCGTTCAGCATATTCTGAAGGGGTCCCGCCGGGCAATAAGCAACACCATGTATACCCTTTCTGCACTGCGTTATGCCCAAATTTCGGACTGGAGCCCCCTTCAGCCCACTGGAATTCCTGGCGAATTTATCACAACTATGACGAAGTACATAATTCTAGATTAGACTAACTTAGTAGGGGGGGTTTCCCCCCTAGCCCAAGAATCAAATCTGTTCGCCTAGGGTGACCTTTGGTCAATTGGATCGGATTATTTCTGGGTTGGTGTACGAAGTTCAGGCATAGTAAGATTTCCTAGCCGTGGAAGGTATTTCTGCGGCTACTTTTTTTGGGGAGTTTAAGGTTATTTGGTTGAAGGTTGAAGGTTGAAGGTTGAAGGTTGAAGGTTAGTTAGAAGGTTGAAGGTTAGTTAGAAGGTTGAAGGTTAGTTAGAAGGTTGAAGGTTAGGAGGTTGAAGGTTGAAGGTTAGAAGGTTAGTTAGAAGGTTGAAGGTTAGTTAGAAGGTTGAAGGTTAGTTAGAAGGTTGAAGGTTAGTTAGAAGGTTGAAGGTTAGTTAGAAGGTTGAAGGTTAGTTAGAAGGTTGAAGGTTAGTTAGAAGGTTGAAGGTTAGTTAGAAGGTTGTTCGCCTTTGGCGTTCGAGAAGGGTAGGTTATTAGGTTGAACGCGATGGACGTTCGCGTAGCGTCGGCTCTGCCGAGAGTCCCGCTTTCAGCGATCGCGTGGCCTATTGGCCAAGGTTATTAGGCGTTGCATATTGTTGTGGAATGGGGATGTTGGTGGAACGGGCATCTTGGTGGAATGGGAATCTTGGTGGAATGGGGATGTTGGTGGAATGGGGATGTTGGTGGAATGGGGATGTTGGTGGAATGGGGATGTTGGTGGAATGGGGATGTTGGTGGAATGGGGATGTTGGTGGAATGGGGATGTTGGTGGAATGGGCATCTTGCCCGTTCCATTTCTGACTGATGAATGCTTACGGGATTCCTAAATATGATCAGACGAATATATTCCTGTTCTACCGAATTGAGAACTGCTATAATAACAAAAAGAGGTAATCAAAAAAATGGAAAAGCTGACAGTTACTGCTACCCAAAAAGAGTTAATTAACCTAGTTGAATCAGTCACAGAAGAAAACAAAGTTTATGAAATCGAGATTTCTAATGGATCTGCTGTTTTAATTTCTAGAAAAAACTATGAAAGCTTACAAGAAACCTTAGAATTACTTTCCATCCCTGGAATGAGGGAAAGCCTACAAAGATCCCTTGAACAAATAACCAATAAGGAAACCTACTCCCTAGATGAAGTCTTGGGAGATATTGATTAATGGTTTACGAAGTTCGTTTTACCAAAGAGGCTAAAAAGGATGTTGCCAAACTTACGCCCAAATTAAAGCAAAAACTTAAAACAATGATTCAGGACACGATCAGTATAAATCCTTATGCTGGTAAAA
>NZ_JAAHIE010000449.1:0-6199 GCF_010671945.1 Moorena sp. SIO4E2 | reverse complement strand
TGGGGAGATGGGGTGATGGGGTGATGGGGTGATGGGGTGATGGGGTGATGGGGACTGTGGGGAGTATTTGCCTATTGCCTATTGCCTATTGCCTATTGCCTATTCCCTGTTCCCTGTTCCCTATTCCCTGTTCCCTAAAAACATCTACCTCACCCAATTCAAAACTGCAATAAACAATAACTAGGAGAATTACCATGGCAGATTATACTCAGTATCCTTACATTGACAAGAGAGTACGTTACTTTGATGGTGAGTTTTTAAAAGACCAGGATTTTATTGATGAACAAAAATATCATATTGACCGACAGCGCCGCCTAGACCAATTCCTCCGGGTTTCGGGAATTTGTGATGGTTTGACCCTTGAGACTACTACTGATCAGGTGATTGTTACCCCTGGTACGGCTCTTGACAGTCAAGGTCGTCAGATTATTTTGAGTACAAACTCTCCGCCAATTGATCTCAGTAGCTACAGAGATCAAGAAGTTGACTTAGTTATTTCTTATCAAGAAGAACAATCAGATCAATTAACTGAGGGGGGTTTGGGTAGTAGTGGTGCTAGGCGCTGGCACGAAAAACCCAATATCCAAGTTGCTGCCTTGGGAAATTTGCCTGAAGACTCAGTTGTTTTAGCAAGGCTGGCAATTAATCGCAGCGGTGTTGTTACTCTTGATTTCACTGTACGTCAGTATTCTGGAGTGCGTTTGCCTAGTGGTAATTTGAGTAATGGTGAAATTACTGGACCGATACTGCGTTCTGATGGTAATAGTGCTAGTAGTTTGGTTGTTATTGATGGTGATTTGAGTGTTACAGGTGATACCACTCTCAATAGTAATCTTAGTGTAGCTGGCAGCTTTAGTGCTAGCAGTAACACCTCTGGTGAGCGTACTCTGCTGATGGAAGCTCCCAACAGCAGCAATCATCGCGGTGACGGTACTCAAGGGGCAACCGGCTTAGTCTATCGAGTCGAAGACAATCCCCCTGAGGGTGATCCTATCTTCCAAGTGAGAAGCTCAGGGGAAGCAGTTCGTTTCTTTGTAGACCATGTTGGATGGACTGGCAGTGCAGACAATTCTGCATGGTTTGGAGGTACTGAAGATAACTACTTCGCAGGCAAGGTTGGTATCGGCACCACAGATCCAGGTTCATCAAAGTTAAAAGTACAAGGGGATTTAACTGTTACAGGCAATGCCACCCTCGAAAGTTTGACCCTCAACGACAATTTCAGCCTAGGCGGTTCTAATACCCTTGGTTTTGATTCTCAATATAGGCAGATGATAAATTTGTATAACCAAGATTATGGCATTGGTGTTCAGAGTAATACACAGTATTTTCGCACGAATAAGAACTTTGCCTGGTACAAAGATGGCTCTCATAACAATGGAGAACTTAATGCTGGTGGTGGCACAGTCGAGATGGTAATTAAAAATGGTAATGTTGGGATCGGCACCACAGATCCAGGTTCATCAAAGTTAAAAGTAGATGGGACTTTAAGTGTTGCAGATAATGCAACTTTCAATAAAGATTTGAGTGTCAGTAGCGATTTGACTGTCACAGGCAATGCCACCCTCGAAAGTTTGACCCTCAACGACAATTTCAGCCTAGGCGGTTCTAATACCCTTAGTTTTGATTCTCAATATAGGCAGATGATAAATTTGTATAACCAAGATTATGGCATTGGTGTTCAGAGCCAGACACAGTATTTTCGCACCGATAAAAACTTTGCCTGGTACAAAGATGGCTCTCATAACAATGGAGAACTTAATGCTGGTGGTGGCACAGTCCAGATGGTAATTAAAGATGGTAATGTTGGTATCGGCACCACAGATCCAGGTTCATCAAAATTAAAAGTACAAGGGAATTTGACTGTCACAGGCAATGCCACCCTCGAAAGTTTGACCCTCAACGACAATTTCAGCCTAGGCGGTTCTAATACCCTTGGTTTTGGCTCCCAAACTAGGCAGATGATAAATTTGTATAACCAAGATTATGGCATTGGTGTTCAGAGCCAGACACAGTATTTTCGCACCGATAAAAACTTTGCCTGGTACAAAGATGGCTCTCATCACAATAACGAACTAAATGCTGGTGGTGGCACAGTCCAGATGGTGATTAAAGATGGTAATGTTGGTATCGGGACAACGAATCCGAATCAGATGCTGGATGTGGTAACCTCAACAAGCTATAGCAACAGAGTAGTTGGAAGGTTTTACCGTCCTGCCGGTGACACTGCTGCATTAATTGAATGTGGTGATGGCAACGAAGCTTTCATTCAATTCAAAAACCAAAACACAGGAGGCAATTCCTGGATGGTTGGTATGGATGACGAGCAATTCAAGATTGCCTATGGCTCTTCAGAAATTACCGATGCTAACCAAAAACTCACTGTCGAACAAAATGGTGATATCAAAGTTCAAGGTCAAAAACCTTTCGAGATTAAAAAATTTGGACCCTTCTCGGGCAGTGACAGTTACAATACCTTATATTCGACTAGTGATTGGGAGGCGGTCATTGCTGGTTTTCGAGCGCTATCGGGAGATATTGCTGAGGCGGGTCCACCCACCAACATCATTCAAGTTTACACCTACATAAATGGAAACAGATGGTATATTTATGCCGATTTCGCCAGCCATGACAATGAGCATGAATATTGGTATGTCTGGGTACTGTTTATCCGCAAGGAGGTTGTAAGCTTTGTCGGGTCAAGGTAAACGCATCGAAGTTTATGAGTTCTATATATAGAATCGTAGGGTGGGAATTGCTGAGGAAGATATTTCATCAGTTACCCCATAAATTAAATGGGCAATGCCCACCAATGCCCAATATCCATAGCCTAACCAACCCAATATCCATAGTTTATTGACCACGATTTTTATTTTGAAATACCTTTTCCTTACTGATTAAACTAAACCATGAAAGAAAAACTCGAACAACGCTTACAATCCCTAAAAACCGAATACGAAGCTGGTCAAAAAATGCTAGCGGAACTAGAAGCAAAACAAGCCAACTTGCGAGAAACCTTACTCCGCATTAGTGGCGCAATTCAGGTACTGGAAGAAACCTTAGGGGAACCAACTGATACAGCGGAAAACAACACTAAGCCATCGGAGGCAGTAGTAGTTGAATCCTAGGGTGGCCATTGCTGATAAATATCAAAATTGAACGGCGATCGCGTAGCGTGACCAAAGGTCAATCAATGAAATAGGCAATGCCCACCAATACCCAAAAGAATGTAGAATGAAGAATTGAGAATGTAGAATGAAGAATTGAGAATCGTAGGGTGGGCATTGCTGATAAATATCAAAATTGAACGGCGATCGCGTAGCGTGACCAAAGGTCAATCAATGAAAAAGGCAATGCCCACCAATACCCGTAGGGTGGGCATTGCTCAGGTGAATTCCGGCAGGATTTGGGGTTGGTTTGAAGCAATACCCACCCTACAAAATGCGATCGCTCTTCTTCTGACCGGGTGCATCTCATATTTGTAAAAAAGTCAACAATCGTAGGGTGGGCATTGCTTAGTATAGCGCTACGCGCAAGGCAAGAGGCAAAAGATAATCGTAGGGTGGGCATTGCCGATAACGATCATGATTGAACGGCGATCAATTAAATAGGCAATGCCCACCAACCAGGTATTGGTGGGCAAAGAGTGATGTGAATTCCGGTAGGGTTGGGGGTTGGAAACCGGCAATGGGTACCCTGGTTGGTGGGCAAAGAGTGATGTGAATTCCGGCAGGATTTGGGGTTGGAAACAGGCTTTTCCCACCCTACAGAATGGTTACGCTATCAACTTTGATTAGTTAGCCTAGAAATTAAACTAGCAATGCCCAGGAATCATCAACCATGCCCGAATATCGTCGAGCCTATGTCCCAGGTGGAACCTTTTTTCTGACCCTGGTAACCTACCACCGCACCCCTCTGTTTTCCGAACCGGAAACTATTGCCTATTTGCGTGCTGCACTTGCTAAAACTCGCACTGAGAGACCTTTTGAAATTACTGGTGCAGTTGTTTTACCTGACCATATTCATTTTTTGTGGACTCTACCCCCAGAGGATACAGCTTATTCATACCGGGTTTCTCGGTTTAAGGTGTTGTTTACGCGATCGCTACGGGGTAAAAAATTCAAGCCACAGAATGTATCGGCATCCCGTCGTAAACACAGAGAAAGTAATGTTTGGCAGCGCCGATTTTGGGAGCATGTGATTCGAGATGAATCTGACTTGCAACAGGTTTTAGATTATATTCATTACAATCCCGTCAAACATGGGTTGGTATCTTGTCCTCATCGGTGGGAGTATTCGAGTTTCACCAGATGGGTTGAAAGAGGTCAGTATCAGATCGATTGGCGTTGTTGTTGCCGGGGGGAGACAACCATTAGTTCCAGATTTTTCGGAAATTGGAGCCAGGATTGGTGAGTGAATTATCAACGGTTGATGGGCATTACCCAGATAATCGTAGGGTGGGCATTGCTGATTAAAATCAAAATTGAACGGCGATCAATTAAATGGGCAATGTCCACCAATATCCAAGAATCCATGGGTACTTGGATATTGGTGGGCATTGCTCAGGTGAATTTGGGCAGCATAGGGGGTTGGAAACCAGCAATGCCCACCCTACAAAATGCTACTTGGTTGGTGGGCATTGCTCAGGTGAATTTGGGCAGCATAGGGGGTTGGAAACCAGCAATGCCCACCCTACTACTACAAAATGCTAGGAAGTCATATCAGATCGAACCAGACGATTTATTAGCGCTATACTTTATGGTAGATAACCCCAAATCAACTTCCAATAATGGAAACAATTAAACTACAGAGTGACTGGGATTCACTAGCCTTGATAGAGTTATTCTGCACTGAACCTCAAACTGTTCGAGCTCAGGATGGTTATTGGTGCTACGAAGTAACCGATACCTCAGATACCACTCTCAAGTTTGGGGTTAATACCATTACTGAATCTATACAAATAGAGCTAAAGCTTGCCGGAGAGTCCAAAGCAATCCTGAGCTTTGAATTAATAGAATCCATCGAAATTATAGACTATCATCAAGGAAAATTTTCTTTTATAGTCGCCCCCGATAATCAAGCAATAAAGACTGTAATGACGATTGAACTACGTCCTAAAATCCAGGTTCACTGTTCTACCCTAAGTCTATCACCTCAGAAAAATTAGGAATTTAGAATTTAGAATTTAGAATTTAGAATTTAGAATTGTAGGGTGGGCATTGCTGATAAAGATCAAAATTGAAGGCCGAACCATGAAATGGGCAATGCCCACCAATACCAAAAATAATGTAGAATGAAGAATTGAGAATTAAGAATTGAGTCGCGAGAATCGTAGGGTGGGCATTGCTTAGAAAGATCAAAATTGAACCCCGATCAATGAAATGGGCAATGCCCACCAATACCAAAAATAATGTAGAATGAAGAATTGAGAATTGAGATAATTGTAGGGTGGGCATTGCTGATAAAGAACAAAATTGAACCCCGATCAATGAAATGGGCAATGCCCACCAATACCAAAAATAATGTAGAATGAAGAATTGAGAATTGTAGAATTGTAGGGTGGGCATTGCTGATAAAGAACAAAATTGAACCCCGATCAATGAAATGGGGAATGCCCACCAATACCCAATAATCTTTTCCCACCCGACAAAATGCGATCGCTATCAACCATTGGTGGGCATTGCTCAGGTGAATTCCGGCAAGGTTGAGGGTTGGAAACCAGCAATGCCCACCCTACCAAATGTGTAATCTTGCTTCTTGTGTAGGATCAAGATAGCAACAGAGTTCTCAGACCAATCATGCAACTGGAAGATTATTTTGTATTTCTTGCCCCTAATGATATCCGAGTCAGAGGCACAAGAGTAGGAATTGAAACCATCCTCTATGATTTCATCCATCGTCAGCGTACTCCTGAAGAAATTTACCAAAGTTATCCAACCCTGGAACTAGAGCAAATTTATGCTACGATTCTGTATTATCTGCATAACCAAGAAACTGTGAGTACTTACCTGACTAATTGGTTAGACCATGGTCGTAAAATGCTAGAACAACAGCAGCAAAATCCTTCCCCAGTTGTGGTCAAGCTGATGCAACTCAAGGCTGAACGAGAAGCGATCAAGAAGGGAAATGACCATTAAGTATCTACTGGATGAAAATGTTGATCATATCTATCAAACTCAACTGCGACTGTACAAACCAG
>NZ_JAAHIE010000448.1:0-6200 GCF_010671945.1 Moorena sp. SIO4E2 | reverse complement strand
GCTTGAGAAAGGCAGACAGTTGAGCGAGGGCTTCTTCGGAGCTTAGTTCTGGGTTGATGGGCACATCAGGCAGAGAGCGTTCAAGCACATATTCCTTAATCGTTTTGCCGCTCAGGGCTGCGTTCGCTTTGAGCTTCTGATGCTGTTCTGGGGTGATCTCAATCGAAAGCCTAGCCATGGGAAATCCCTATGTTGTTCAACAACAAGAACATCTTAGGAAAATAAAAACATTTGTACAATAACCACTTTTGTTGCTTATCCGCGTCCCCGCGTTTCCCCTCTCCCCATTGATGCTTAAGAAAACATCACCTTACCTAACTAAATCCCTTCCATATCACTCATAAGACGCGATGGTATATCCATTTTATGGGCATACAGGACTTCCACCAGGATGGTTGCGTTATCTTCTAAGCGAAACAGCACCGCATGGGGAAAACCTTGCAAGCGCCATTTTCTGAATTGATAGACTTGCAGATCCTCGTATCCTTCACCGGCATCGTAGAGAGAGCAGGCATAGGGATTGTTTTTGATGAAATCCAAGGCTTGCTCTACGGCGGCGATGAATCGTTCGGCCACATCTACTCCAGCACGGTTTTTGTAATTCTGTGCATAGTCCCGCCACTGTCGCATAAACAGGGCACTTTTTTGCATGGAGAATGTCATAGTGCTATTTAACTGAGGCTATGGCGAATGGTGTCGGCATCATCCTCTGTCAGAGGGGTATAACTGTTCTCATGGAGAGACTGCCGCAATAAGCTGTTTATGGCGTATCGTTCAGCCGCAGCAGTTTTTTCCATATGTTTGCGAATGAGATCCCGAACAAATTCACTGGGGGTTTCGTATAGCCCGTTTTCTCCTGTCATCTCGGCGACAAATTGCGCTAGCGGTTCCGGCAATGTAGCGTTGATGCGTTTGGGGGGCTGATTGTTCACAGACGGCATAGCACGCTCCTTGACAGCAAGTGTTTATAAAAACTCTAACATTACATCAGCTAAAGGGCAATATTTCGCATATATTGCCCTTTAGCTGTCACCAGTCACACAGTCACTGCCTACTCCCTAAAACAATGAAGCTCCCAGGCTTCCCTCAAGGTAATCCCGGTAAGTGTGGTTATCGACACTAAGAGCCTAACACTAACTAATCTCAGCTCATATCCTGAGTTGGCAAAACCTATCCAGGGAGATTCACCTTTTGACTTCCATTACTGGGTACAATAGCTCTGATGCTGATCTGATGGTGGTCTTGAGACGATTACATATAGAGTGTTATAGGAATGCGTTCGCGTAGCGTGACCTGCATGTCAATCGCTTTTAGCGTGGCCTACGGCCAATCGCGTAGCGTGACCATTCGCGTAGCGTGGCTCAAAGGCCAAGGTCAATCGCAAAAACAAACCCAAATTACACATGGGTACACTTTTGGGATGTGGGTAAGAGCTGATTTGTAAACAAAAAATTAAGAGGCTAATCTTCTTGTCATCAAACGAATTAATGAACCATATATAGCAGTCGCCAGGGCAGTTAGGACATGACAAAAGTCTCACACCCTTTGTAAGCGCAAGAGTTTGACTTCTGACTTCTGACTTCTGACTTCTGACTTCTGACTTCTGGCTTCTGACTTCTGCTATATCATCCCTGTACTCATCTGTGTATATAGCTCATAGTCTTTACTAAGCGCGTCTAAATCGGTAAAACCCGCCAAATGTTCTTTCTACAATCCATCCCAACGGTCGTATTTCAAACTCTGTTGATTTCCTTTATATCACTTCGCATCGAACAGAATCACCACATACCTGTTTGACTGATTTATCAAAAATATTGGCGTTGATTAATAGTGGAATGGTTAACCAAAAATTGTTTTTTTTATACTTTAAATAATAACAAATAATCATAATTGATAACTGCAATATCTCTTCATATTTAGAATCGCACAGATAAAGTCGATGTATAGCTTTTTTTGTATAGCGAGGTACATATTGAAGCTGAAAAGCTTGTTAATTGAGGCTTATGGTGTAACATCTAGTACCTAATAAACATCTCCGGAAAAGAATCTAAAACCATTATCTTGTCTAGGTTACAACCCAATTCCTGGAGATGTATAATGTATCCTATACAATCAGGATATCACTATTTTTCAAGGCAGTTTTGTTAGAGAAATTAGCAACTTGTACAGCACTCAGTGTACCTGAACCGTCAGCATCGAATGATAGTAATCCTGATGAACGATCATAGATGAATCTGTCATTTGTATCTAAGGCGGCAGCACCTAAAACAAATTGACCCACATCTAAAATTCCTTGCACAAGACCACTGCCGAAGCCACTAGCCGAAATTTGTAGTTTATCCCCCTGGTAACTGACAAAGTCAGTAATATAATCTATCCCTTCAGTAGTGATATTAAAGACAAACTTATCTGCACCAGCACCTCCAGAGAGCACATCATTTCCAGTACCCCCATATAAAATGTCATCACCGGCACCAGCATAGATACGATCGTTCCCTGCACCACCATACAAGTTATCATTACCACCAATTTCTTGTGGAACTGAAGGTAATTCGATAATGCCTCGCAGATATTGACTAGGATAATTTTGAAGGTCATTCCAGGCTTGATTACCCCAACCCATCGCAGCATAATCTTCACCATCGGGAATTGAGGAACTACGATAATCGTTAGGTTCACCCGGAGACCAGTTACGGTAGGTTGAGGTTTCACCACTAACCCATTGCCATTGACCTTCTATAGTACGATCGCTCAGACCGATCCAAAACAGTTCATTAGTTCCAAAGGTGGTGTTTAGCCAGCTTTGTTCGATGGCGTTGTTAATCGTAACTAAGTTACCCCCAAGGCGTTGAGCTTCTGCTTGGGTAGAGAGCCAAGTGCCCGGTTGGCTCAATATATAAGAGTGTCCATTCCAGGTAGTGAGATAGTCGCCGTAAATAATATCATCACCATTACCACCATTGACTGTATCATTACCACGACCACCCCAAATGTAGTTACTGGCACTGTTGCCATTAATCACATTATTGAAATCGTTACCATAACCATTGATAGAAGTTGTACCGGTTAGGGTTAGGTTTTCTAAATGAGCACCAAGCTGATAAGTAATTGAGGCGTAAACTGTATCAATGCCCTGGTTAGTATACTCAACTACCCTATCACCTATGGTATCAACGACATAGCGATCATTGCCTGAGCCTCCGTACATGCGATCGCTACCAGTTCCACCGTCTAAGTAGTCATTGCCAGAACTACCACTGAGGAGATCATTACCACTAGAGCCATTGACTGTATCATTACCACGACCACCCGAAATGTAGTTACTGGCACTGTTGCCATTAATCACATTATTGAAATCGTTACCATAACCATTGATAGAACTTGTACCGGTTAGGGTTAGGTTTTCTAAATGAGCACCAAGCTGATAAGTAATTGAGGCGTAAACTCTGTCAATGCCCTGGTTAGTATACTCAACTACCCTATCACCTATGGTATCAACGACATAGCGATCATTGCCTGAGCCTCCGTACATGCGATCGCTACCAGTTCCACCGTGTAAGTAGTCATTGCCAGAACTACCACTGAGGAGATCATTGCCAGAACTACCACTGAGGGTATCATTACCACTAGAGCCATAGAGATTGTCATTGCCTGAGCCTCCGTAGATGCGATCGCTACCAGTTCCACCACTTAAAAAATCATTGCCTGAGCCACCACTCAGATAGTCATTACCCTCGCCACCTTGTAGGACATTTGCAACATTATTGCCATAAATTGTGTCATTGCCGCTACCACCAATGCCATTCTCAATAGTCACACCATAAGCGATCGCTAGGGTTCTGCTTTCCCACTCTTTACCGTTCCAATACGCTGGACCTAGTTCACTCCATTGTCCAGCGTTTAGGTTAATCTTAGCGTTGGAAGACTGGTTCGACCAGTCGATGGTGTCGTTACCACCTGCATCCCAGATAGTCTCCAAAATTTGTTGTCCGGGAGCCCACTTATAGACTGTATTACCCTTGCGCGTGTTCATGTTAGCACCGTAGATGTACTGGATAGCAGCAATATCGTGCAACATCGGCGTAGTGGGAAAAAACTTTTGACTGTAAGCACTTAAAGGCTGATTCACATAAGACCGATAGCTCATAACTGTGTAGGCAGTCGTATCAATATTTAAATTAGCGACTACCCCAGAACCATCCTTCTCGTGGGGATGCTTTAGTCCAAGGGCATGTCCGATTTCATGGAGGAATGTTTGATAACCATACGTTCCTTTTGTGGCAGTGTTATAACTGTTGGAATGACTGAACCAGATATCTCCAGCTTCTGTTGAGGCATAGGGAAAATAAGCCCATGCTGTATTAGGTTTAGAGGATTTAGCGAAGCGAATATCACCTGCAACTTTTTTAGAGTCAATAACTTTGGTAAAGTTAATATTGGCAACCTCGCTCCAAGCATTCAATGCATTTTCAGCAGCAATTCTTTGGATACTAGTCAGAGGGGAAAAACCAGACCAAGGTTCACTATCACCATAGTTTGTCTTGTACCATGATGAACCCCACTCACCAAAACTATAGGTTAAGTTAACACCTTTTCCGGTAGAACCGCCCCATTTATTATTCCCAAGTAAGCTGTCGATATGATGAATGCCAGAAAATTTTATATTGGAAACTTTTCCTTTTGAAGTAGGAGTAGCCATGGTTAATTTATCCAAATCAGTGAATTGGGTTTTTAATACTGCTAAAGCACTAGTTGTGTTAAATTGGTTATTTATGTTGCCCTACTAGCTAAAACGATTCAGTGGTAAACAGCAAAGCGCCTGGTAACGTTTTCATTTACTTATTAGTAATTATTAGGTTTTGACTAGGAGTATTAGTCTCTGAAAGCTGATTTTAAAACAGAGCTATAATAATTGCTTTGTAAACCAAATTTAGGATCAAATCCTCGCTTATTTATAACTTTATAAATAAAAATCAAATAATACATTAACTGTTTATACAAAGTTTATTTCCAATTTTGGAGAACGCGATGGTCTAATTATGCTAGTAGGTTTGCTGAAAACTACATGGAGTTAATAAAACAAGAGGCTCTGTCGTTCAGAGCCTCTTGTTAATGCATTAGGACTTACGCAAAGTCTCTATTTGTAGGGTGTGTTAGCGAAGCGTAACGCACCTTTACCGCTATATCTGGTGTAGCTGTGTAAGTCCTGTGCATATAGCGTTTCTAGGACTCATGAGGTACACCGAATTGTTTGACTATTGGCTCTTGCCTCTTCTCTCTTACCTTCTCCGTGCTCGCTGCTCCCTAAAACCTAAAACCTAAAACCTAAAACCTAAAACCTAAAACCTAAAACCTAAAACCTAAAACCTAAAACCTAAAACCTAAAACCTAGATATTTGTACCTCACAAGTCGTAGAATTGCTATATTATTTCAAGACTTTTGGTCAAAACTCAGCTGCGAACCTAGGGCTGGTAGCCCACTGAAAAGTGGAAACCATTCTCTTGTAGTGAATTTCCCCGGTTGTTGACCTCAATCAAGGGGATACCATAGTCTAAGCGCAAATCTAAACCAGAGATAATCTGCGATCGCAAACCTACTCCCAAGCTAGCAATGGTGGCGGGGTCAGGGTCAGGATCTAGATTATTCCAAGCTGTACCGATTTCAAAAAAAGGGGCTAGTTGTAGCCTGGTGGGGTCTGAGGTGAGAGGGATGCGGACTTGTACCGAACCCAGGACACCGTTATCAGCAACCAGTTGGTTTTGTCGATAGCCTTTGATAGTATCCACGCCACCGATACTGAAGCGTTCTAGGGAGAGCAAAGAATCTGGGGTTAACTGAGCATTAATTTGTGTGATCAGCGTCGTTCTCGGTGACAACTGTTGTACCCATTGGAATTGTCCCAACCAGCTAAAGAATCCCCCGTCAGTCCCAGTGTTGTTGATAGTTGCATCAAAGGCACCTAACCCAAAACTAAACTGAGAGCGAGCAGCTAATATCCGACTAGGGCTACTACGGTCTATCCAATCTTGAGAAAATCGCAATACCGTTACCTTGGATTCGCCGTCTTCTGGGCCAACTGAGAAAGAAAAAGGTTCCCCAAGTAAGAAGGTTTGACTGCGACGCAAGTCTAGGGCTAAACTCAGAGCAAATTCACTTTCTGGGGAGCGGAATATCGGTTGGCGAAAACTGACAGAAAAGG
>NZ_JAAHIE010000447.1:0-6203 GCF_010671945.1 Moorena sp. SIO4E2 | reverse complement strand
AGTTGGTAGCATCCGTTAGCTGAGCAGAATTGTAAGATTGCTCTGTGGCAATCAAGCAAACACCGAGGGTTTCAATTTGGCTAATGCGATCGCTAATTTCAGCCAAACACTCTCCCAGTTCTTCCAGACGACGAATTAGCAAGTAATCAGGAGCTTGAGCTTGGCAATCCGCAACTAACTGCTGCCACTGCTGGCGTCCTCCCAAATCTAGATAGACCTGATCCACCTCCAAACCCCAAACTTCTGGGTCAGGCACCGGGTCAAGTAGAGGATTGCTGTACAGGTAGGCAATGGTTTTCATTTATTCTCCCCATCCCTACGTTAAACCCTAAGTGCTAATCTTATTAATCTCACTAAGCTCAATAATATTACAATCTGGATCTTGGGTAAACAATGCCGCACGACCAGATGAGCTCAATTGAATCGGGTAACCATGAGCGTGTAGACATTCCTTCGCTTCATCTAAATTTACTACACTAAAGGCAATGTGGGGATTACGACCCCATTTTTCAGGATTTTTTAGGTCAACTTTAGCATTAGGATTAACCATCAGGTGAATTTGGAATTGACCAACTTGGTACCAAGCACCAGGAAATCTCAGCTCTCGATTAACTTTAGATAATCCCAAAATATTACCGTAAAAATGCTCTGCCTTTTCCAAATCAGAAACTAAAACAGCAACATGAAGACACTGATTAATTTCCATAGTCTTTTGATGTCAAGTTACAGGTTATTAGGTTGAAGGTTATTAGGTTTAAGGTTGAAGGTTGAAGGTTGAAGGTTGAAGGTTGAAGGTTATTAGGTTTAAGGTTGAAGGTTTGATGGTTGAAGGTTGAAGGTTTAAGGTTGAAGGTTATTAGGTTTAAGGTTGTTTGGTTACAGGTTGTTTGGTTACAGGTTGAAGGTTTGAAGGTTTCAAGGTTGTTTGGTTACAGGTTACAGGTTACAGGTTACAGGTTGCTCGGTTATTTTACCAACCTTCACCCTTGGCCAAAAGGCCACGCTACGCGAACAACCAAACACCCTTCCAAAAAAAAACACCTTCAACCGGCTAACCTTCAACCGGCTAACCTTCAACCTACTAACTTTCAACCAGCCAACCTTCAACCAGCCAACCTTCAACTAGCCAACCTTCAACCAGCTAACCTTCAACCAGCTAACCTTCAACCAGCTAACCTTCAACCAGCTAACCTTCAACCTACTAACCTTCAACCTACTAACCTTCAACCAGCTAACCTTCAACCTGCTAACCTTCAAGGTAGCCAACGAGCATTAAATCCAGTTAGGAGTGGTTCCGCTTCCAGCTTCACTGGAGTATCTGACGATGTATCATCCACTAAAGGTAATAGCCACAGTCTAGCATTGGCAATTATTTGTCCTTCATCAGTGATCAAACCTTCCTCAGATGACCGTTCAGGAACCAGTTGATCAAAGAGTATGCCTAAGTCATCTGGGGACAAACTCATATGAACTTCCTGTTGCTCCGGTAAAACTATCAAGCGCTTTAAGGTATACTCATTCTTTTCATTAGGTTTAAGGTTAATCGCTGCCAGGAACGGTTCTTCTTTGAATTCTTCCCCAGCAATGAGTTGGCTGAGCAGACAATAGAGAATCTGGTTTTGCGCCGAGAATTCACAACTATGGACAGAACCAGTGGTGCGCAGTATCTCTTGCTCAGAGCCCTGGTTTTTGACTAAAAATAGCGATCGCGTATAGTCAGAATTAAACTTCACCATCACTGCTGCTGAACCATCCTTAGCAAAGTTTATGACCATGCCAAACTTCGGTAAAAAGTCTAGGGGTTGAGCATTTGGTGTCAAGGGTAAAATGCCCACTCCCTGACCTTGAGCCATCGCGATTGCGTTGCTATCAGGAGTAATCATAAAATCTCCTCCTGGTTCATGGTCTAATGGTCTCGGTTTGGTACCAGGTTGTATGGTCCACAGCCCAAATTCCGAAGGATTACTCCGACTGACCCGCTGCACCACAATCGTTTTACCATCAGCAGACAAATCAAACTTCAGATTCTGGTAGTCTTTGCTATCGAGAACCTGCTCAACTAACCCATCAGAGTCTGAGGATACGGGAGCTTGAGCTGGGGCACGAGTAGATATGCCCGTGGTCACAGTATATAATTTGGCCGAGAGCAAGTCCTGTTCTTGATTCTGACTATCAACAGCAGAAAAAAGAAGTCGGCTGCCATCAGGATAGAACTTAAAGTCCATAACCACCAAATCTGGAGGGGTCAAGATAGTTTTTTGTTGGCGAGTGAGATTATAGAAAATTAATCGCCCCTTTTCTTCTGCCTGAACACCCACATAGGCAAAGGCTCGGTCACGGGTACGGAAAGATGCCTTGAACGGTTCCATGGCAGTCTTGTTGCCAGGCTTAGCGAATTGATCTACTGCTCCAGTGAGCTGGAATTGATACTCGGTGCCATAGGGTAAAGGGAGCAGCGGAGTATAAGCCATTTTACGTCCAGCCCAGCTAATTTTGCCCGGTATGGGTGGAACAATCTTCAGATTAGTTTCCACACTAGTCTGATCCATAGGACGGCTGAAGGTTAGGATAAATGCTTTATCCTCCGCACCGACTTGTTTATCTTGCCACGTAAATTTCCGTACCCTGGGGGCAGTGCGATCGCCAGTCCACAGTAATATACCAATCAGTAGACTCAGTATAAGTATGACTGCGCCAGCAGTACGGTCAATGGGTTGAAGAAAGGTTTGACTCTTCATCTAATTAAATCCATCAGTAAAATTAGTCCAGAGTTCTAGTCTAGAGTTTCCAGAGCAAATGCCATTTAATTTATACAACCAAGACTTTATCTAGCGGTTCTGATAGTAATGAGGTACACATAATTTTGTACCTATTCCCTACTGCCTACTCCCTACTGCCTACTGCCTACTCCCTACTCCTTACTCCCTACTCCCTAAAACCTAGGACGAAAGTACCTTAAGCAATTGATAACTGAGAAATGCTATAGTTAAAATCCCTGATATCGACTAGTTTAATTGATCACCAGGTGATCAGGTTTATCACAAGACAAATTCTCAAAATTAGATCAGACAAATTGTCAACCTTTTTGGCTTTGTAATAAATCTTAAAAATTCCTGAAAAATCTACTAACACCTAGGGTTAGCTGGCTATACTAAGACCAGGTGATATATCTGAATTCAGGTCTGGCTATACTTGCTCTATCTAGTGGCTATATCTACTAACTGGAGCTAGCTGCCTGCTTTTGAAACCGTGTCATTTGAGACAATTCATTTGACACAAATGGTTGTTGGGTTAAAAATTACCCTGCACTAACTATATATCTGCCAAACTATCCGCTAAAGTCTAAAATAAATCCACATTTTTGAGGATTTATACCTAAGGAAACCAACTAGAAATTAGGAGAATCGCAGTGATTTTTTGGAAAGACATCAAACCACAACAATTTTATGTTATTTTATTGCTTATCACTCTGAACCTGGTCGTTTTTATGGCTCTAATCTCAAAGATGCCAACTAATTTTATAGTATCCTTTTAGTGTGATTTATTAGTGTAAGGTTTGAGAGCAATTCCTAATTGAGACCTGATTGAGAACAATATCCTAGAGTATCTCGCCCCACTCAACGATCACCACTTGCCGTATCCCAAGACAATTGCTCCGATTGTGGTTCATTTTGTGATTTCCATGATATTGTTTGCGGTCTTTGGTGACCCGATCGGCTACTTTCCCCCTAATTATCCCTGGTATGAGGTAAGTTGGTAGAATTTATTTTTTGCGACTATTTCTATCGTTATTGCTGTTATTTTTGGGTAAATTGAAGCCGGATTAGCAGAACCCTACACAGCAGCAAAGGGAATATTGAAGCTGCATACGCTGATTGGCATGTTTGCTGTCTGGCATCATTACAGGGGTGACAGCATAGCGCTAGATCATTGGTTTTCGCAATCCCAACGACAAACCCCATGCCTTTTCTGGGGGTGGGGGCGTTGTTAGTGGGGCGGTTTTCCTTTTGGTGTTACCGATCGGGTATTTGGCAGCACCTTTTATTTGCTCACCAGGTTTCTTGGTTTGCAGGCGCTGACGGCAGTCCTGTTACATCTCGCAGTAGCGTTATTCGTAGGTTGGGTTAGCGGGAGCAGTTCGTTCCACCCAACCTACAGGTTTAGTTAGATTTCGGAGGAAAAAATGCTCTATGAAACTGACATCATCCAATGGGTTGAACAACAAGTTTCCCTGATCAAAGAAGAACGATATAGTGAAGTAGACTGGGTTAATCTCCTAGAAGAGATTGAAGACTTGAGTAAACGAGAGCGAGACCGCTTTTTCTGCTCTATTCGTTTAACGATTCAACATCTGTTGAAATGGGAATATCAACCTGAAAAACGGTCTAGGTCTTGGGAAATCACGATCAAACGAGAGCGCAATCACCTTAAACGCTATCTCAGAGATACTCCTAGTTTAAAGCGATACTGGGCAGATTTATCAAAAGTTTATGGTGATGCGAGAGCCGATGCTGCTAATGAAACCGGAATTTCCGATTGGGACTTTCCTGACCACTGTCCCTATTCCCCTGAGCAAATCCAATCGGATTGGTTTCCTCCAATTAGAGGTCAAACAATGGATACCCAAACGACCTATCGAGAAATAATAAAACAAGTTATTCTAAAATACGCTCAATTTCGTCCCTCTCATGGAGACATCCGACTTGACCCCATTTTTGACGAAACACGAGAGCACTATGGATTAATGCAGGTAGGATGGTCACAGGGAAAAAGAATCAGAGGAAACCTAATATATATTACTCTAAAAAATACTAAAATTTATATTGAATATGATGGAATAGAAACGGGGATCACTACTGATTTAATTAATGCTGGCATTCCTAAAGAAAATATTGTTTTAGCTTTCTATCCTCCCGAAATGCGTCAGCAAACTGAATTTGCCGTCAATTAAAAATTGGGCGTTGCTGAATGAAGGAATGAATGCGCGATTATCTGGTTTTATTAAAGCCCCCGTTGGTCCCCCAAGCGAGGGATTGCTCGCTTGGGGGACTTTCCGAGTTTTGTTCCCCCCAAGCGAGGGATTGCTCGCTTGGGGGGCTAGGGCGTGTCTTCAAACTCCGAGATCCCCCGTTTCCCTTAAAAAAGGGGGACTTTGAGTATGGCTCCCCCCTTAATAAGGGGGGCTGGGGGGGATCTAATATCTTGCGGAAAACTTTGAAAACACACCCTAGGGGGGCGAAACCATACCCAGAATCAGCAACGCCAAAAATTGATTCGTGTTTGATAAAATCAAGGCTATAACCAATTTAATTTTAAATGACCATGGATAGAAAAGACAGGTTACCGCTTATAGTAGTAGGGTTGACTATTAGCTTAATCTTAATGGGTTGTAATCCCTCTGATGATGCGTTAGAAAAATCTCGTTATCAACCCTTGAATCTAGCTGAGTTCAAAGGTAAGCGAATAGGAGATGATCCGGAAGCGATCGCATTAGAGTTATTTGGTAACAAAGCAACGGTCAAGAGTGAGTTTACTGAAGAAATCAAGGTGATTGATCAGCAAGCTTTTGAGAAAATCGTGATTCTGACCCAGATGAATCTACCTGATGACAAAGTTAGGGGCAGGCGTTATCGACTTCAGTTTAAATTCGATCAATCTACCGGTAAATG
This sequence comes from Moorena sp. SIO4E2, assembly GCF_010671945.1. Lineage (NCBI taxonomy): Bacteria > Bacillati > Cyanobacteriota > Cyanophyceae > Coleofasciculales > Coleofasciculaceae > Moorena > Moorena sp. SIO4E2. Next base: position 534 of record NZ_JAAHIE010000447.1, on the reverse strand, counting down.
GAATTTAAAAGAAGCAGGTCGTCAACAGTCCTGTTATAAAAGTGAGAAACCTAAAGATTGGACAATTGAACCTTGTCCCTAGCTAAACTTGTTGATAGCGTTTGTCGTATTTATGAGGTACAGTCAACTGTAAGCATATGCGCTACGCGCACGCTACGCGAACAGCCCTCAGCTATCAGCGTGTCGCGTATCAGCTATCAGCCATCAGCCCTACTAGATTCAAAATTTTTGGCCAATAACCTATAAATCATTACTGTACTAAGTTACTGCTATGTCAATCAGCACCGAAGCTATCAAGCAAGACCTGGATCTACTTACTGCTGAACAACTTCAGCAAGTCGCTGATTTTATTGCATTTCTTAAGTTTCAAGATAAACGTTGTCGGATTGTTCTTGATCCTGCTCAGTTAAGCTGTTGCGCATTTAAACTGTGATAACAGCATTGCCTTTGTTTTTTATTTTTCGTACCCATTTTATAATTAACCCTCCTTCATTTAAAAGATGATTTAACAAACATTCTAATTCTTCAATTGAT
>NZ_JAAHIE010000446.1:0-6226 GCF_010671945.1 Moorena sp. SIO4E2 | reverse complement strand
GATTCCCGATTCCCGATTCACGATTCCCGATTCCCGATTCCCGATTCCCGATTCCCGATTCCCGATTCCCGATTCCCGATTCCCGATTCCCGATTCCCGATTCCCTTTGAGCAAAAATTTATCAAATCTAAAACTATTGAAAAAAATAGTATATAGATTATTAAAGCTGATTCAATCAATAAGTTTAGCTATCTTGATTCTTAGTGTTTCTGTACTGCCCGTATTTGCTCAGGAATCCTTGAATGTATCTAATCAGGATTTGCCTATGGTATCTACAGCCAATGATTCCCAGTTAGAACTAACTAAATTCCAGGATATAGAAAAATTTAGTGACGACTTTTTTGTCAATCAAATGGCAGAAAATCATATTCCTGGTGCCGTATTCACCTTAGTAAAAGATGACAAGATTCTCTTCTCGAAAGGCTACGGCTACGCTAACCTTGAGGATAAGATACCGGTTATTCCTAACAAAACTCTGTTTCGTGTAGGCTCTGTATCTAAACTAGTTACCTCTACAGCAGTAATGCAACTAGTCGAGCAAGGTAAGCTTAAGCTACATGAAGATATTAACCAGTATCTTAAGTAATTTCAAATTAAGACTGATAAATTTAAGCCAATTACAGTTGATCATCTCTTAACTCATACTGATGGATTCGATGTAGCTTGGGTGATTGGCGGAGCCACTCGTTGCCAGTCTAAGCTGCTATCCTTAGAAAAATTTCTCACAGAAAATTTACCAGAGCGAGTGCGACCACCAGGTCAATTATATGTTTATGGTGATGTAGGATTAGCATTGGCAGGTTACTTAGTAGAAGTGGTTGCTGGAATTCCTTTCAGTGAATATATTGACCAAACTATCCTACAACCTTTGGATATGAGTCAAAGTAGTTTTCAGCAACCATTACCGTATCAGCTGGCAGCTAACTTAGCTGTAGGATATCGGTACAAAAATGGCAATTATCTAAAGCAAGCCTTTACCTGTAATAAAAGTGTTCCTACTACAGCTTTAACTACTACTGCTGAAGACATGGCCCACTTTATGATTGCTCATTTACAGGGAGGTCGTTATCGTAAACAGCGTATCCTGAATGATACTACAGTAAAGGATATGCACCACCAACACTATACTAATTTTCCGAACATTCCTCAATCGGCAGGATCTACTTATGGTTTTTTTGAGCGCTTTGTGAATAATCAACGGATAATTGAGCATGGCGGTAGCATGTCAGGGTATACTAATCTGGTGTTTTTAATCCCAGAACAAAAGTTAGGTTTCTATATTGCTTACAATCGTAACAGTCTTAATGAGAATTTGCGAGACGACTTGGTTGAACAGTTTTTAGATCGTTATTATCCTGTACAGTAGACCATTACCTCACCTACTGAAACGATTATTAAACCTATCCCTGAAGCTAGCTCTAAAGCTAGCCATCAAGCTAATATTACCCAGCAGTATAACCAGCAATAAGTAGTCGGACAAAAGTAAACGGCACTATATTAACTTTTGTAAAATCCTGCGATCGCTCTCAAGGGCAACGATTGTGTATCTTAATTAAACTTAACACAGCTATTTTTATTTATGTCCGACTACTTATAAACAGCAATATAAACAAATCAAGGGCGGTTATCGCTTCATTCGATATCCTCGAAACTCCCTGGTTAAACTAGCCATGGTTTTGCTGGAATCTGGACGATTATTTACTATTAAAACTAATCCAGACCGCACCTTAACTGTATTTCCAGGAGGAAGTAAATGGGAGGAAGTCGAGCCACTCATATTTCGCTATCCTGACAGCAATATGTATATAAGTTTTCGGCAAGATCGTCAGGGTAAAATTACTGCTATGTCTATGAGTAGTCATGTCCATTTAACCTATGAAAAGTTAGCCTGGTACGAAACTCTTGTTTTACAGGTTGGACTGGTAGGATTTTGTGTGCTAATCTTCCTATGGGGATGTTTGGTTTGGCTAATTAGACCATTAATTAGCCGCAAAAATCAAAGCTTATCTCTAGTTTCACGACATACTCGTCTGGTGGAGTTGATCATTGGTCTGATTAGTATCTTGAATTTATGCTTTTTCAGCGGGATGGGGATAGCTATTAGTATAATAGATTTCTGGGAATTTTTCTTCGGAATCCCCCCTGTGATGATTGCGTTACTTTATCTACCCATTGTCACCACAGGCTTGACTACTGTAGTATCGATTATTGGTTTACTGGCTTGGAGAGACAAAAATTGGTCTTGGATCAGACGAGGGTATTATTGTTTGAGTATGCTAGCGGCATGGCTATTTATCTGGCTCCTAAATTATTGGAATTTATTAGGATTTAAATTTTAATTTTTGTGATTAGATAAGGGGCAGCAGATAATGGGGTTTTAGTAAAACCAATTCATTCCCAATTCAATAATGACCTTGAAGTTGATTTCAATGTCAATTTAATCAAGAGCTAAGATTAATGCGATCGCATTTATTCGTGCGCCTCAGATTAATGCGATCGCTTTTATTGTATTGTGTGTATTGTGCTCAAGTTGACCTTGCCGATCCTGCCAGGCTTAGCAATCCATCACCACTTAGACCTAGGAACTAGCGCCAGCTTTATGGTCTGGGAAATTGGTCAGGTTTAAACCCCTCCTAACACACTGCCCATAGCACGAACCATATTCTGGGGCTGAAACGCATCCATAGCCGCCGTAGGCTCATACCCACAATGGACCATACAATCCGCACACTTAGGATTACCACTAGCGCGACCATACTGATCCCAATTCGTTTCCTCCAGCAATTCCTTAAAAGTGGAATAATGCCCTTCATTTAACAAATAGCAAGGCTTTTGCCACCCCAAAACACTGTAACTAGGACTTCCCCAAGGGCTACACTCGTAATCTTTCTCCCCGATCAGGAAATCCAAAAATAAAGGATTATGGTTAAAATTCCAGGTTTTCTTCCCAGCCTTCAAAGGCGCTAAAATTTCCCGGAACATCGCCTTAGTCTGTTCCCGCTTCAGGAAATGCTCCTGATCTGGTGCCCATTCATAACTATATCCAGGAGAAACCATCATGCCATCAATACCTAACATGGCCAAGAAATCAAAGAACTCCTGGATTTCCTTAGGATCAGTTCCCTCAAACACCGTCGTGTTAGTAGTCACACGAAATCCCCTAGCTTTAGCCGCTCGAATTGCCTGCACCACCTTATCAAATACCCCCTGACGGTCCACACACTGATCATGCCGTTTCCGTAAGCCATCCAAGTGAACGCTGAAAGTCAGGTAAGGGGAAGGTTGGAACTTATCCAGACACTTTTCTAACAACAACCCATTGGTACAGAGATAGACATACTTTCGCCATGCCACCAACCCCTTGACAATTTCGTCAATTTGTGGATGAAGCAGAGGTTCTCCCCCCGGAATAGAAACCACAGGAACACCACACTCTTTCACCGCAGCAAAGCACTCTTCTGGAGTCAGCTGGCGCTTGAGTATTTCCGTAGGATGCTGGATTTTGCCACAACCAGAACAAGCTAGATTACAGCGGAACAGAGGTTCCAACATCAGCACCAAGGGAAAGCGTTTACGACCCAAAAGACGCTGGGTAACAATATACTTTCCGACATCAAGGGCTTGTTGTAATTGAATTGCCATAATTGTCCTCACACCATTGAATTCAGGCGTTGCGTCAGTTTTTGAATGAATAGGAGTAGAGTGGGCATCCTGCCCGCCCCAAAAGATCCCCGAACAGGCAAGATGCCTATTCCACCTCACTCTTAAAATCATTCCATTATTAAGCAACGCTAATCATTGAGGGTAATCATAATTACCCCACAGCTTTAACTATGATCAGCCTCGCCGATAAATTAATAATACTGTTGGTGAATTGCTTTAAATCCTAGACTTTACCGCAGTTGTCAGTTTCCTCTTGCCTCTTGCCTTCCCCTCCTGGGGTTAGGGGTGGGTGCCTCTTGCCTCTTGCCTCTTGCCTGTTCCCTTACCTAAACCAATCAACAGCATCCTTGAGGGCTTTCCTAATCGAAGATTGGGGTAACCCTAACTCTCTCACCGCTTTCGAGGCATCGTAATACATCGGGTGTTGTGCCATACGCACCCCATTGAGCGGAATAGAAGGGGTTTTCCCGAAAGCACTCAACACGCACTCATCAATCCAAGCCATACTCAGCGGTAGCCAGACCGGAACAGTTTTTTGAGGCGCACTCAATCCAGTAATGTCCGCAAGTTGCTCCAATAAGGATTTGAAAGATAGATTTTGGTTACCTAAAATATAGCGATCGCCTTTTTTCCCCCGGTCTAACGCCAACAGGTGACCCTGAGCCACATCCCGCACATCAATAAAATTTAATCCCGTATCCAAATAAAACGGCATTTTCTGCTGTAAGAAGCGCACAATGATTTCTCCGGTAGGAGTTGGCTTAATATCCATTGGACCAATGGGAGCGCTAGGATTAACAATCACCACATCTTGACCAGATTCAGCTGCCTTGATCGCTTCCCGTTCAGCAAAAAACTTAGATTTTTTATAGTCACCCACCAATTTCTCTACAGGACTCTGATGGGTTTCATCCACAATTTCCCCAGGTTTACCCACACCAATAGCCGCTACTGAACTGGTGTAAACAGTGCGTTCAATCCCAGCTTTACCAGCACTTTGTAGCACATTACGGGTTCCCTCGACATTGTTACGATAGAGTAAATCTCGATCCGCTTGCCACAGGGAATAATGGGCAGCGACATGAAATAATACCTGACATCCCTGCATCAGTTGGGACAAACCTGGATCGTTTAAGTCACCGATAACGACTTCTATATCTAGACCCTGGAGGTTATCGAGTTGGCTAGTAGGGCGCACCAGAGCTCGCACGGAGTATCCTGCTTCAAGTAGCGATCGCACAACATGAGCACCGATAAACCCTGTTCCTCCAGTGACGAAAGCTTTGATTGCCATTGACGCACGCTCCTCTGTTTCCCAATTCCTTATTGCTTATAGCACTACCAATTAAGGTGTTTGACATTTCTAAACTCTGAAACTTAGTCATAGCTTACTTCTGACTTCTGACTTCTGACTTCTGACTTGCGCGTAGCGCTATACCAGAAAATAATCCTACCCAGCAATCTTCCAGCAGACTATACAATACTGGTACAACAATCAAACTCAACAACGTAGACGTAAGCAATCCACCAATAATTGCCACAGCCATCGGTTGTCGCAATTCTGCTCCTGCACCAAATCCCAATGCCAAGGGCAACATCCCCAAAATTGTCGAAGCAGTAGTCATTATAATTGGTCGCAAACGCACCACTCCCGTTTCCAGAATTGCCTCAGTGCGACTTAAACCAGCTCGACGAAGTTGGTTAACATAATCCATCAGCAAAAGTGCATTTTTGTCAAGTAGTCCCAGCAAAAAAATTAGACCAATCAGGGAAATCATGCCAAAATCACTCTGGGTGATCAGAAGTGCTAGCATTGCTCCCACAATAGATAAAGGCAACGACAAGCCCACCACCATCGGTTCTAACAATCGACCAAAAGGCAAAATTAGCACTAACAGCATACAGGTAACAGACAAGGTCAAGGTGCCAGCAAAACTCCCCAGCACATGACTACTCAGAGCCGAATCCCCCCACAGTTCTAACCTCACACCATCGGGTAAAACCAATTTGGCCACCTTTACCACCTCCTCAGTAGCATCTCCCAACCTGTGACCCTGGTTAAGGCTAGCACGAACATAAACCCCTCGCTGACCATTAACATGCTCAATCTCAGTAATCTTATTCCCTAGATTATTTTGACCAGTTGCCTCTACATCGACTAATCCTGGTAATGTCTCAATCCGAGTTTTGAGATCCGCAGCCGTATTGCCTAACACCTCTAAATCATCACCCAATAAAGCAACTTGAACCGGTTTTTGAGTAGGTAGTTCAATAAACTGAATATCTTCAACACTAGTAGTTACACCAGAGATCTTCGGCAAAGCAGCCCGCATTTTTTCCTGAACCTGAGCAGTAGTATATTGGCGATTACGTTTAAGTTTGACCTGAAGGTTACCTTTGTTCGGCTCACCCTGTACCCCCACAACCGTATAGACCGATTCCACTTCAGGAAAAGCCAGCACCGCCTCTTCTAACTGCTTAGCCACCACAAAAAAGTGTTTTAACCTATGCTGTCAGAACTTGTCATACAAATGCATGCTGTACTGAAATCCTAAAACGTAAC